>NZ_JBFPFM010000032.1:0-36766 GCF_047977705.1 Curtobacterium sp. LFS084 | reverse complement strand
GTCGCGGGCCCGGCGAGCGCCCTGCCCGCCGCGGCACCGGCCCCGTCGACGACCGGCGGCCCCGCGACCCCGACCACCCCGACCACCCCGAGCGCAACGACCTCGGCGTCGGTGTCCCCGACCTCGACGACCCCGACCCCGACCACCCCGGTCGCCCCGGTGGTCCAGGCGACCCCGGGTGCCACCGACACCGCCGCACCGACCCAGCCCGTCGTCGCCACGGCGACGGCCGTCCAAACCGTCGGCACCGAGGGCGGCGATGCCCGGAGCGGCCACGGGTCGGACGGTGGGACGCGCGACCAGGGTGATCCGCGCCTCCAGTCCGTCACCGCACCCCGTGGCGGTGAGGGCGCCTTCGCGGTCCCGGCCGCCTCGACCACCGCGTCGGTCGCACCGGCGGCCGCGACGGCCGGTTCCGCGACAGCGAACGCGCCGGTGCCGCTCCAGCAGCAGCTGAGCCGTCCGGTGTTCGCGCTCGCGCAGGCCGGGCCGGGGGAGCACGTCGTGACCGTCCAGGTGACCCCCGACGCGCTCGGCCCCGTCACCGTCCGAGCGCACGTGACCGCGCACGGCATGCACGTCGAGCTGTTCGCGGCGTCGGACGCCGGTCGGGACGCCGTGCGACAGGTGCTGCCGGACCTCCGCCGCGACGCCGCCGGGTCCGCCCTGTCGACGACGCTCGACCTGTCCTCGCAGAACCACCCGGACGCACGGTCCGGGCAGGACGACCGGCCCACCCCGGCGGGCCCCCGCCTCGATCCCGGCCAGGAGGCGCGGCCCACCCCGCGCGCACCCGGCACCGCCCACACGCCCACCGTCCGCAGCGTCGGACTCGACGTCCTCGCCTGAGCGACGACCTCCAGCACCGGCAGAACCGAAGGGAACCACCATGCCGATCGACGGCATCACCGGCACCGTGGACCAGGCCGCGCAGGCCGCGGCCCTCGCCGCCAACCAGTCCGGCTCGCGCTCGCAGACGATGGACTCCGAGGTGTTCATGAAGCTCCTGGTCACGCAGCTGCAGAACCAGGACCCGTCCTCGCCGATGGACACGAACCAGATGATCAGCCAGCAGACGCAGCTCGCGATGATGGAGCAGATCACCAACCAGACCACGACGGCGAACGAGAACTTCTCGCTGCAGATGCGGATCGCCGCCGCCAACCTCGTCGGGAAGCAGGTCAGCTACACCGACGCCACGTCCGGCACGACGATCACGGGGACGGCGACCGCGGTCTCCTACGCCCAGAGTGTGCCGACCGTGACGGTGAACGGGAAGGAGGTCAACCTCGACGTGATCTCCGGCATCAAGACGACCCCCTGACCCCCGCTCCCTCCTCTTCTTCTTCTTCGGTACCTCCACGAAAGGACGCACCATGCTCCGCTCGCTCTACTCCGGGATCTCCGGCCTCCGTTCGCACCAGCAGATGCTGGACGTCACGGGCAACAACATCGCCAACGTCAACACGGTCGGCTTCAAGTCGTCGTCGACGGTCTTCCAGGACACCCTGTCGCAGATGACCCAGGGTGCCGGTGGACCGCAGACCGGCATCGGTGGCACGAACCCGGCCCAGATCGGTCTCGGCGTCCAGGTCGCCGGCGTCTCCACGAACTTCGCGCAGGGCTCCGCCCAGGCGACCGGCAAGGCCACCGACCTGATGATCTCCGGCGACGGCTTCTTCGTCACGCGCCTCGGCAACGACACCGTGTACAGCCGTGCCGGCGCGTTCGACTTCGACGCCGACGGTCGGCTCGTCACCGCCGACGGCAAGATCGTGCAGGGGTACCCGGCCACGAACGGCGTCGTCAACGAGAACGGCGCGCTGTCCGACATCGTCCTGCCGCTCGACGCCGCCGCCCCCGCCGTCCGCACCTCCACCGCCGGGGTGACCGGCAACCTGCCGTCCGAGACCGCGGTCGGCCAGGTCCTCACGCGCGACGCCACCGTCTACGACGCCTCGGGCGCGAAGCACACCATGTCGATCGCGTACGAGCGCACCGCCGCCGGGTGGGACGTCACCGCGACCGACGGACAGGGCACGCAGGCGACGACGTCGCTCACCTTCGGCGCCGACGGCAAGCTCACGGCCGGTGGCACGCTCGCCGTCGGGGGCATCGCGGTCGACATGCGGCAGCTCACGGGCTTCGCGTCGCTGAACACCGCGTCGATCTCGTCGCAGAACGGCCACGAGGCCGGCTCGCTCCAGGGCTACTCCATCTCGAAGGACGGCACGGTCGTCGGGACGTTCTCGAACGGCGCGTCGCTCGCCATCGGCCGGATCGCCCTCGCGACGTTCGCGAACCCGGCGGGCCTCGAGAAGACCGGGGCCTCGGGCTACCGGGCCACCGCGAACTCCGGCAACGCCTCGGTCGGCGCCCCGGGGTCGCCCGGCGTCGGGCAGCTCGCGTCGGGAACGCTCGAGATGTCGAACGTCGACCTGTCGCAGGAGTTCACGAACCTCATCGTGGCGCAGCGCGGGTTCCAGGCGAACGCGCGCATCATCACGACCTCGGACGAGGTGCTGCAGGAGCTGACGAACCTGAAGCGCTAGGCGCGGTGTGGCCGCGTTGCGGCGCGGTCGCGGCGCGGTCGCGGCGCGGACTGCGTTCGCACAACCGAAGGCACCGCGAACCACGGGCATCCGTGGTTCGCGGTGCCGTTCGTTGCGCGGCGGGTGCGGGTTCGGCGGGGCAGGCCCGGCGCGGCGGGGCGTGGTGCGGCGAGGTGCGGAGCGGGGGTCGCGACGCGACCACGCGACGGACGGGAGGCGCGGGGCGGGCCCGCACCGTGCCTCCCGTCCGTCAGCGGGTCACCGCACCGTCGCGTGACGGTGGAGGGTCCCCGGCCGTGGCGGCGGAGGACGACGGTCCGTCGTGACCGGTCAGCCGGTCCGGCGTGCGAGGTGCGTCGGACGGCTGGGATCAGCGGGCGACACCGAGGTCGGCGGGACCACGAGCACCGGAACGTGCGCGTCGTGCATGACCGACTCGCCGACGCTGCCGGCGAGCAAGCCGCCCACAGCACTCCCGTGCCGGCGACCGACGACGACCAGTGATGCCGAGGCCGACTCGTGCAGCAGGACTCGCGCGGCGGAACCCCGTCGGGCTCGTCCGAGGGCGGAGACCTCGGGGTACGCAGCGTCGACGGCGTGGAGCGCTGCCGCGAGCTGCAGATCGGCCGTCCGCGCCCAGGCCGACAGGTCGCCCTCGAAGTACACGGCGCCGAACGGGGTCGTCGTCGAGGGCGATTGCCATGCCCGGACGAGGACGAGCTCGCGGTGCCAGCGGGCTGCGAACGCACCCGCGTACGCGAGTGCTCCGGCTCCGGAGCGGCTGTCCACACCGACGACGACGGGGCCGCCGTGTTCGACGCGTTCCTCCGGGACGACGATCACGGGCGTCGCCGCCCCGGCGACCACGCGCTCGGCGACCCGGCCGTGCAACGAGGCGAGCAGACGTCGTCGCTGGCGACCACCGATGACGAGCACGTCCCCCGTGGCTGCCCCGCCGAGGATCCCGCGCACGGTTCCGCCGTCGACCAGGCCCGTCGTCACGGACAACCTCGGGTGGTGGCGCAGCAGGACGGATCGCGTCTCGACGAGCCGACGCTCGGCCGTGGACGGGAGGTCCCCGACGAGTTCGGGGACGCTGATCACCCGGACGACGTCGAGTCTCGGGTCGACGGTCTCGGCCAGCCACGCCACCGCCGCCTTGGTCGCATGCGAGTCGTCCACTGCGATCGTGTACCGGGTCATCCAGACCTCCACCACTCACGACGCTGCGGTCGCCGCCCCGTCCAGCGACCGTAGTGTCGGGGGTCGTCCCGGGGCTGGGTCGAAGGTCCCGTCACGGCGCTCGGCGGCCGGCGCTCGGCGGCCGGCCCCTCGGCTCAGAGACCGTCGTCGAGCTCGATGTGCTCGTCCGACGGGATCCTGATCGTCTGGACGTCGCGGTCCGTCCGGTGCACCGTCAGGACGGTGACCGAGACGCCTCCGTACCTGGTGTGCTGGATCGCGGTGAGCTCGTCGCGATCGTCCAACGCCAGTCCCGCGCCGAGTTGTGGAGATCCGAGCAGGCCGGCCGTGTACTCGTGTCGAACCATCGAGACGCTCCTTCCCGGATGGCATCCGTCGTTCGCAGCGTCCTCTCCTTCCCGGCGCGGTGCAAGCGGGAACGGTCTGTCCACCACTCCTCGAGGCGCAGACTCCGCGGGGTGCGGACACGCGACGGGGGGCAGACGTCACGCGTCGCGGCGCTGGTGCCGATGCGGAGCGCTGCGTCGAGGAGTCGGGCGAGTACTGCCGCTCGGTGGAGCGCCGCGCGGCCGCCGAGGGAGTCGTCGGACTCCGTGGCGATGACACCGCCGCGTCGTCGGACGATTCCGGGTTCGACGGTGCCGCTCGGTGGGGGCCGGTGTGGGGATCGTCCTCGCGGAGCGAGCATCGGGGGTCGGGAACGGTCGACGGCAGGTTCGGAGGTCCGGGCATCACGTGGCGAGTGCCCGGGACTTCAGTGCGTCGAACTCCGCCGGCGTGATCGTTCCGTCGTCGAGGAGTGCCTTCGCCCTGCCGATCTCCTCCGCCGGGCTGGGCTCGCGCCACGGGCCGGTCGACGGATCGACGATCGACGGCCCACGCGCCGCCTGGACAGCGGCCCGCTCCTGCATGCCACGTCCCCGTGCGACGAGGTACGCGAGCACGGTGAGGAAGGGGACGAAGACGAGGAACGCGACCCAGACGGCCTTCCACCACCCGTTCAAGGTGTGGTCGCGGAACAGGTCGGTCACCACCGCGAAGAGCGCGAAGAGGTACGCGACGAGCGCGACGATCCAGAACAAGGACCACAGAACGGACCAGACGCCGCCCCAGGCGCCGTCCCAGTTGACCATCATGATCGTTCTCCCATCGGTGCGTTTCGGTGATGCATGGAATCGTGCGAGCGCGCACGACCGTGGACCAGTGGCGAACGTCCCGAGTCGGGGCAGGACGGCGGGGCGAAGCTGTTCGCACGCGCCGCCCATCTCACTGACCGTTCCGGCCGCTGGACACGTCCAGGACGTGGGCCGCGTGCACGGCGATCCTGTCGTGGATCTCAGCGATGTCGGCGGCGTGCGCAGCGACGGCGTGGTGCAGCAACGAGCGCATGAGCCACGGCACGGCGAGGTCGACGTCGTCGGCTCCGTCTGCTTCCTGAGCGCACTCGGCGGCCTCCGTCCGTGCCTGGGCGGCGATCGCGCGGTGTGCTTCGGCTGGTGCGCCGGAGACGAAGGTCGAAGGTCCCGGGGCGTGACGCGTCGGTGACGCGCCCGTTGCCCGACGAGCCCCTGCCACGGCCCGTCATCCCGCTCGGAGCAACGACACCATGTCCGCCGGCTGGGTGATCTCGATGTCCGGCTCGTCGTCGGGCGGATGGTCTGTGGTCATCGCGTCGCCCACTGTTCGTCCTTCGTTCGGGCCGCCTGCTCGGCGGCGGGATGATCTCGTGGTCTGGCTCCTGACCGGCGTGGATGGACGTCCCGGACGAGCGGGATGCGCCTGTCAGGGCGGTCTGCAGGGCGGTCTGCAGGGCGGTCACGGTGCGGCTCGCGCTGCATCCGCCGATGGTGTCCTCGGACTGAGCGCGTCCGACAGAGGCCGACGTCCCGCTGCCCCGGCAGTCCACCGGGACTCGGGCCGAAGGGCCCTGTGCACCGACGGACCGGCCGCGTACCGTCGCTCGTCAGCGCTCGACCGTCCGGAGCCGGCTACCCGGTCCACAGCGGTCGTGCATCCCGACCCGAGGAGTAACCACATGTCCGAGCACGGTGAGCGTGTCCCGCCCACCACCATCGACCTTCCGGACGCGGTCCGGGCGGTCGCCCGGAAGGCTGCCGACTTCCGCGGTCGCGCGACCCGGCCCGAGTTCTGGTGGTTCATCCTGTTCAGCACTGTCGTGGGCACCGCACTCGGTGCCGCGAACGTCGTGACACCCGCGGGTACGGTGATGGTGGGTTCGGCGCTGTCCGGGGTGTGGTCGGTCGTGGTGTTCGTGCCGACCCTCGCCGTCACCGTTCGACGACTGCGCGATGCCGGGCACCGTTGGCAGAACGTCTTCTGGTTGCTCCTGCCCGTCGTCGGGTTCGTCGTGCTCGTCGTCCGGCTCTGTGAACCCGGTGTACCGAACGGTCCGGAGCGCTCCGGAGACCCGAGCACTGCCGTGGGACCTTCGACCCTTCCGGTCCACGATCGCCCGGCCGGACACTGAGGCACGCAGACGGACCCGAGGCGTCTGCGTCGGGGCGGGGAGTCACGACGGTGTGTCGACCCGCCCCGTTCGTGTCCCCTTCGCGCGGGGTCGGGCAGCCGTGCGGAATCGATCCGATGGCGCTCGGCGACGCGGTGTGACCGTTGACGCGCCCTCCGCCACACCGGCCGTGGCCACCCGAACCGGCGACCACACGCGCTGACCGTGGTCACGTGGGTCGGGAGGCGCGGTGCGCGTCCGCACCGCGCCGCCCCACCCACGCGGAGCGTGTCGATGCGCGCCCTGCGCGCCCTGCGCGCCCTGCGCGCCGTTCGTCGTCGACGGACGCGGGACCTTCGGCACTGGTCACGGTGCCGGGGACCGTCGAAGGTCGAGACGGCGCCGACCGGCGTCGTCGCTCGAGCGTCGGAGGCTCCGTGGCAGGGTCCTCGCAGGGAACGCTCGTCCGCACACGCCTCGTCGTCGTGTGCGCGGTGGGCATCGTGGCGCTCGTCGCGGCCTGGTCGGGCGCGCCCGGGATCGTCCCGCCGCTGCTGACCACGACGGCCCTCGCCGCCGCGCTCCTGGCGGCCGTGTCGATGGTCCGCGAGATGGTGCACGGACGCTTCGGTGTCGACCTGCTGGCCGTGACGGCGATCGTCGCCACCGTCGCGGTCGGCGAGTGGCTGGCCGCGTTCGTCGTCGTGCTCATGCTCGTCGGGGGCGAGGCGCTCGAGGCCCACGCGCAGCGACGAGCAACGAGTGCGCTGTCCCGGCTGCTCTCCGACGCCCCGAAGACCGCGCACCGGAGTGTCGACGGTGCCGTCGTGGACGTCCCCGTCGCCGAGGTGGCGGTCGGGGACGTCCTGGTCGTGCGTCCGTACGAGGTCGTGCCCGTCGACGGTCTGCTGGTGACCGACACGGCGACGTTCGACGAGTCGAGACTGACCGGGGAGAGCGTGCCGGTGGGGGTGTCCGCCGGATCGTCGGTGCCGAGCGGTGCCGTCAACGGCACCGCAGCGGTCCTGCTGCGGGCGGATCGGACGGCGGATGCGAGCGAGTACCAGCAGATCGTCGCGCTCGTCTCCGGGGCGATGTCGTCGCGGTCGCCGATGGTCCGACTCGCCGACCGGTACGCGCCGTGGTTCACGGCCTTCGCCGTCGTCCTCGGTGCCGTTTCCTGGTGGGTCGCCGGGGATCCACGACGGTTCGCCGAGGTCCTGGTGCTCGCCACCCCTTGTCCGATGCTGATCGCGGCACCGGTGGCGTTCCTCGGCGGCATCGGGCGCGCCGCGCGGGCCGACGTGGTGGTGAAGGACGCATCGGTGCTGGAACGGCTCGCAGCGGTCGAGACCGTCGTGTTCGACAAGACCGGCACCCTCACCCTCGGTCGTCCGACGGTGGACCGCGTCGTGACCACCCCGGACGGTCCGGATCGTGTGCGGCTCCTGCAGCTCGCCGCCAGCGCGGAGCAGTACTCGTCGCACACGCTCGCGGCGTCGATCGTGGCGGCAGCGCGCACCGAGGGCATCGCGTTGTGCGGTGCCACGGACGCCGTCGAGTCCGAGTCGGACGGTGTCGCGGCCCGGGTCGACGGGCACGAGGTCGCGGTCGGGACGCTGGCGTTCGCTCGGCGACGTGCACCGGAGTCCGAGCCACTCGTCGTCGCCGGCGGTCGTGTGGTGTCCTACGTGCTCGTCGACGGACGCCCTTCCGGCGCCCTGGTGTTGGGCGACCCGGTGCGTCCTGAGGCCCGGGCGACGGTCGAGGCCATCCGCGCACAGGGGATCGCGGACGTCGTCATGCTCACGGGCGATGCGCAGTCGACCGCCGAGGCGGCGGCGGCGGAGGTCGGCGTCGCCGTGCTCCGAGCCGAGTGCCGTCCGGGCGACAAGGTCTCCGCGGTCCGGGCGCTCACCCGGCGGCCCGTCCTGATGATCGGCGACGGGGTCAACGACGCGCCGGTGCTCGCCGTCGCCGACGTCGGCGTCGCGATGGGCGCCCGGGGTGCGTCGGCCGCGAGCGACACCGCCGACGCCGTCGTCCTGGTGGAGTCGGTCGAACGGGTGGCCGTCGCGCTCCGCATCGGCCGCGACACCGTCCGGATCGCACGGCAGAGCATCTGGATCGGTATGGGCGCGTCGGTCGGCCTGATGCTCGTCGCATCGACGGGTGTCGTGCCCGCCGTGGTCGGCGCGCTGCTGCAGGAGGTCGTCGACGTCGTCACGATCGTCGCGTCGCTCCGGGCCACCGCCGGCCCGACGAGCACTGCCGGTGGCGGTGCTCCGGTCAGGATCGCGGTACCGGAACGATGACGACCGGCGTCCGTGACCGGTGCATCGTCTCCCGCGCGACGGACCCGAGCAACGCACCACCGAGCGTGGTCCGGTGCCGGCGGCCGACGACCACCATGGACGCGTCCGCCCCCGCGTTCGCGAGGGCGTCGCCCGCGTCGCCTTCCCAGAGGGTGGCACGGACGGGGACGGACGGCTCCCGGATCGCGGCGTGCCGTTCGGCCGCGTCGAGCACGAGGCGCGCGGACTGCTCGTCGGCGCTCGAGGCGTCCTCGAGCAGGGCGATCGGACGCGCCGCGACCGGTACCGTCACGCGCCAGGCGTGCACCAGTCGCAGCGGGCGGCCGGTGTGTCGGGCCTCGTGCAGTCCGAACGCGAGCGCGGCCTCGGACGTGTCCGCATCGACGCCGACGATGATCGGGCCGCTGCCGGACGACCAGTCGTCCGGGACGACGACGGTGGGCACCGCCGCCGACGTCGCGACGCGCTGGGGCAGGGACCCGGTCAGGGCGGAACGGATCGTGTGGCTCCGGTGCGCTCCGATGACGAGGAGGTCCGCCGCGGCTGCTGCGGCCACGAGTGTCGGCGCGGCGAAGCCCCGCTCGACCGCGGTCTCGACGACGACTCCCGGGGCTGTGCCGCGGATGAACGCCGCCGCCCCGGCGAGCCGCTCGCGGACGACGAGCTGATCGGTGTCGGTGCGTTCGAGCGCGTGGACGATCCGGATGTGGGCCGGGCCGTCGGCGGCGCGCTCGGCCGCCCATCGCAGTGCCGTCCAGCTCGCCTGGCACGCGTCGAGACCGACGACGATCCGCTCAACGGACATGGAGTCCTCCTGTTCCTCCGAGCCCGCGCGGGAACCGTGTGTGGTCCGTGCGGGCAGCGTCGGCGGCGACGCTAACCGTGCCGGCGGCGTCCGACGAGGGTCGAACGTCCCACGCGAGGTCATCGTCCCGGGGCGGAGGACCCTGGTGCGGTGCCGTGTCCGGCCCCGGAGCGGGGACCGACCGGACGCGATCTGCGGTGCAGAAGACGTGGGGACCGCGGGTCGGGAGGCGCGGGTCGAGCCCGACCCGCGCCTCCCGTCCCGCGGTCCCGCGGTCCACCGCGCGGTCGGTGCGGTGCGGTCACGCGTCGACGGCGACGTGGTCCTCGACCGCCGTGACGTGTGGCGACCGCCAGGCGGCGATCTCCGCCTGGCGGCGCTCGGCCCAGGAGCGTGCGGTCCCGGTGAGCGTGACCGTCGTGCCGGCGACGGCGACGCCGATCCGGTCGGCGTCGAGTGCGGCGTTGCGGATGAACGCCGCACGGATCCGCTCCGCGGTGTCCGGTGCGCTCGGGCGGGGCGACAGTTCGAGCCGGTCGAGGACGAACTGTGCACCGCCCACGCGCTCGGCGTCGCGCACCGCGGCGAGCCGCTGGAAGTACCAGTGCGTCGAGCCGGAGAGGGTCACGATGCGGTCCCGGACCTGGACGTCGATCGTGTCCGACGGCACGGAGGCATCGGCGTCGAGCGCGGCGCGGACGGCGGAGGCGATGTCCGCGTCGGTGTGGACGCTCGGACCGCGGACGTCGAGCTCCTCGGCGAGGCCGCGGACACCGGTGACGCGCAGCACGGCGCGCGCCGCCTGCACGCGCTCGGTGTGGGAGCCGACCTGCCCGGTGAGGGTGACGACGCCGTCCTCGACCGCGACGCCGACCCCGGCGGCATCGACCCCCGGCGTCCAGTCGAGTTCCTCTTCGACGTCGGCCTTGACGTCGTCGTCCGGACGGTGGTGCAGGCTGTGGTCTGTCATGCGATCACGATCCGACTGCGAGCCGACGAGCGCGAGGGTCCTTCGTCCCACCGTCGGCCTGTCGGCTGCTCGTTCGTCGGTGTGTCCGGAGCAGGGACCTTCGGCTCTCGCCGCCGCGCTGTGGCGGACGTAGCGTCACGACGACGGGCGACCGCCCGACGGAGCGGACGGAGCGGATGATGCACGAGGACGTCGAACGGATCACGATCGGCCTGGACGACACCGAGGCGAGCTGGACGGCGCTCCGGTGGGTCGCCGAGCGCGCCGCCCGACATGCCTGCCGCGTCCGCATCCTCCGCGCGGTCGATCCGCTCGAACCCGAGGAAGGGTGGACCCACCACCGACTCGTGGCGGGGCGCTCCCTCGTGCTGCAGTCCGCGCCGGGGACCCAGGTGGAGCTCAGCGCACCGCCGGCGTCGATCGTCGACGCCCTCGTCGACGCCGCGCGGCCGGACGACCTCCTCGTCGTCGGCAGTCATCGCCGACGACGTCTGCAGTCCGCGCTCACCGGGCTCCTGCCCGACCGGATCGCCGGGGCGTCGACCGTCCCGACGGTGATCGTGCCCGACGACTGGCCGAGCGGACAGCTCGATGCCGACGTCGTGCTCGCCGTGGACACGGACACTGCTCCCGAGGTCGTGGACTTCGCGGCCTCCGAGGCGGCTCGGCACGGCGCGTCGCTCGTCGTGGTCCACGCGTGGCGGGAGTCCGCGCCGATCGGCCCGCCGGTGGTCGCGGCCGACACGGAGTCCCCGATCGTCGAGCGAGCGGCCGCGCGGGCTGTGGTCGAGGATGCCGAGTCGCGGATCGCGGCGACGTGGCCGGGCCTGACGGTGCGGACCGCGCTGCTCCGCGGCGCCTCCGGAGGCACGATCTCGGCGGCGGCGGAACACCACGGGCTGGTCGTCGTCGGGCGTCGGCACCGGTCGACCCTCGGCGGCGAGGTCCTGGGATCGGTGGCACAGGACCTGATGGCGGAGTCCACGACCGCACTCTGCGTCGTGCCCACCCGGCAGGGGTGATCGGGATCAGCTGGTGATCGGGTCGGCCGACAGGTGGTCGACGACGAAGTGCACGCCACCGCACCGCGCGGCGGCCGCGTGCACCGCGCGTCGTTCCGCGTCGGTCACGACGGAGCCGCTGATGGTCACGACGTGGTCCAGGACGTCGACGGACACCGCGGTGCTCGGCGCGACGAGGGCGACGGCGTGCGCGACGCGGGTCCGGACGTCGGCGTCGGTCTCCTCGGGGTCGCACGCGTAGGCTCGGACGACGATCCGGTTCTCGATCCGGTGCATCGGATCCGCCTGCGCGGCCAGGGCGAGGGCAGTCACCCGATCACTGTGGCACCCGACGTCGCCGCTGAGGACGAGGCGCCCGTCCCGGAGCGCGGCGTCGAGGGAGCTGGCGTCGAGCGAACGCTCCGCCGCCCACGCGCCGAGGACCCGGTCGCGTACGGCGGCCGGTACGACGGGTGGACCGACCGGGGTGTCGATGCGGTCGCGGTCCCGACCGGCGCCGGTCACGGCGCGGCCTGGTCGAACAGGCGTCCCGTGATCGAGCTCGGTGCCAGCACGACCGTCGCACGCTTGGGCGTGGCGAGCATCGACCGCAGCCGCTGCGCGGTGACGTTCCGGGTGTCCGGAAGGTGGGCCGTCCCCTTCGCGACGACGCTCCACGCGGTCCAGCCGTCGTGTTCGTCGGCCTCCATCGCGATCTCGCGGCCGGCGTGCACGGCGTCGAGGATCACGGTGCTCGAGGTGGCGAACACCAGCTGTCGGTCCTCGGCGACGTAGTTGACCGGGATCACCTCGATCGAGTCCTCGGTGCGGAACGCGACGCGTGCAGTGCGAGAGCGGTGGAGGCGTTCCCAGCACTGGTCGGCATCCAACCGGACGACGAGGTCGTCGTCCGGCACCGGGTCCGGCGGTGGCGTGGGGGCGGTCGGCATGGTCATGCCGCCACCGCCGGTCGCATCGGACGCTGAGCGCACTCCGGGACGATCTCGAGGAGCGCCCAGCACTCCTCGGGGCCGAGGGAACGGTCGGCTGTGCCGAGCACGGCGGCGGTCATCGCCCGACCCGTTCGTCCGGCCCGACCACGAGCGACTCGCGCTCGACGGTCGGCAGTTCGAACACGACGCGCGCCGGCACACGGCCCGCGAGGACGTCCGCCATCGCGGCGTTCACGTCGGCGAGCGCACGGCGGACCGACACGACGCGGGTCCTGCCGGCGGCGTGCAGCGCGAACACCTCGGCGAGGTCCTGCCGCGTCCCGACGATCGACCCGATGATCGAGATGCCCTTGAGGACGGTGTCGAAGATCGGGATGACCATCGTCCCGTCGGCCGGCAGCGCCACGCACACCAGGCGGCCGCCGCGCTTCAGCGATGCGAAGGCCTGCTCGAACACCTCGGCCGACGCAGCCAGGACGACCGCCACGTCCGCTCCGCCGAGCTCCTGGACCTGCGCCGCGGCGTCGCCGGACGACCCGTCGACCGTGTGGTCGGCGCCGAGCTCCCGCGCGAGCCGGAGTTTCTCCGGTTCGATGTCCACCGCGATGACCTCGGCGCCGAAGACCCGCGCGTACTGCACCGCGAGGTGTCCCAGCCCACCGACGCCGAACACCGCCACGGTCTCGGCCGGTACGACGTGCGCGACCTTGAGGGCCTTGTATGTGGTCACACCGGCGCAGGTGAGCGGCGCGGCGTCCCACGGGTCGACCCCGTTCGGTACCGGTACGGCGTACCGTGCGTCGGCGACCGCGAACTGGGCGAACGCGCCGTCGATCGAGTACCCGGTGTTCTGCTGCTGCTCGCAGAGCGTCTCCCGTCCGTCCACGCAGTAGCGGCAGGCTCCGCAGGCGTGCCCGAGCCAGGGGAGCGCGACGCGATCGCCGACGCGACGCACGGTGACGTCGGGGCCGACGGCCTCGATGATGCCCACCCCCTCGTGCCCGGGGACGAACGGCGGGGTCGGGCGGACCGGCCAGTCGCCGTGTGCCGCGTGGATGTCGGTGTGGCAGAGCCCCGAGGCCTCGATGCGGACGAGGACCTGGCCGGGGCCCGGATCCGGGAGCGGGCGTTCCTCGACGACGAGGGGCTGCCCGAGTGCGTGGACGACTGCTGCCTGCATGGTCGGCCTTTCCGGTGGGTGCGGGGTGGGACCACCTGTCCCTCGTCCGGTTGACGCCCGCACGCTCACGATGTCGGAGCAGCCGGAGGACGGGCAGGGTCGGAGGTCCCGTCGACGACGCCCCACGTCCGCACCACCGCCGCGAGGGCGCTGATCGTCGGCGATCGGTCCGTGACGCATCCGGGGGAGAGCCACACCACGCGGTCGGTACCGCCCGCGACCAGCCGGTCGCCCCGACTGACCTGCAGGACTCCCTCGGGCAGGAGTCCTGCCACGGCGCGGACGTAGCGGAGCGTGCCCGCCGTGACTTCGCCGGAGAGCCCGAACAGCACGGACTCGCCGTCGATCAGCGCGGCGGCGAGGTGCAGCGCCGCCCGCTCGAGGGGGAAGTCGACGTCGACGACGAGTTCGGTACGGGACCTCGGGTCGACGGCGTCGTCGATCGGCAGCGCGGCTGCGGACACGGCGACGTCGCGCAGGACTCGATCGCACCGCGACGCCACGTCGGTGCCGTCCTGTTCGGCGGCCGACCGGCAGTCCGCACCGTCCGGTCCTGGAGGGGACGGGCTGGTGCCCTGCAGCGCGATCCCGCTGCACGCTGCGAGCAGTCGAGCCCGCCCGGAGGTGCCGAGGGACGACCATGTCGTGTGGGAGTCGGAGCGCCGCCCGTCGTGGGGCGCGGCACCGGGCGTGTGCGGCAGCGCCGTGCTCGTGCCCTCGGGGGTGACGGGCGCCCTGCTGTGTGCGGTACGGTCCAGCGTCGTGGTCATGGGACGGGTCCCCTCGGACGGTCGGCGAGGTTGCCCAGACTCCTCGGCGCGCCAGTGACTCGACAGGGCCGATGGTCCCGCGGTGTCGGCGTCAGCGACGGCGGTCGCGGACCCCGTGGTCGGCGCCGTAGACCGCGGCCTGCGTCCGGCGCTCCAGACCGAGTTTCGCGAGCAGGCCGGACACGTAGTTCTTCACGGTCTTCTCGGCCAGGCCCAGACGGTCGCCGATTTGGCGGTTCGTGAGTCCACCCGCGATGAGTTCGAGGACCTGTCGCTCGCGGAGGGTGAGCTCGGGCACGTCGTCGCGGACGCCGTCGGTCAGCCGCTCGACGGTCGACGGCACGGTCGCGGCGGGCAGGAGCCGCCGTCCTGCGGCGACGCGTCGGATGTCCTCGACCAGCGTCTGTCCACGGATGTCCTTCACGACGTAGCCGGCGGCCCCGGCGAGGATCGCTGCCTGCATCGCACGGTCGTCGTCGTACGCGGTCAGCATGAGGCAGGCGATGTCCGGGAAGGCGGACCGGACCGATCGGCACGCATCGATGCCGCTGCCGTCCGGGAGTCGGACGTCCATGACGACCACGTCCGGGAGGGTCGCGGCGACCCGTCCGACGGTGTCACGGACCGTTGCGGCCTCGCCCACCACCGCGAGGTCGGGTTCGGCGTCGATGAGGTCGGCGACGCCGCGCCGCACGATCTCGTGGTCGTCGACGAGGAACACCCGTGTCGTCATGGCTGTGCCGTCCCGGGATCGATCGGGACCGTCCATCGCACGCGCGTCCCACCCTCGGGACAGCCGTCGAGGCGGTAGGTGCCTCCACGCAGCCGAGCTCGGGCTGCGAGGTTCGCCGTCCCGCTCCGTCGGCCGCGGTCGCCGGAGCCGGGCCCGGGGCCGTCGTCCTCGACGAGGACGAGGACGACTTCGTCGTCGACCGAGACCTCGATCCGGCAGCTCGCCTCCGGTGCGTGCCGGGCGACGTTCGCGAGCGACTCGCGGACGACCGCCGTGACGTCGAGCGCCAGGTCACCCGAGAGCACGGTGTCGACCGGGCCGACGAACGCGATCCGGGGCGCGGTGCTGAACGCCGGCCCGAGTTCGGCGACGACGTCGAGCAGTCGGTCGCGCGCGGTCCGGGGTCGGTGGCGGTCCGGGGACTCGAGCGCGAACACGGCGGTGCGGATCTCGCCGATCGCCTCGTCGATGATGGTCACCTGTGCGTCGATGCGGTCGCGGACCTGCTCGGGTGCGCGCTGGGCCGTCGCCTGCAGGGACAGACCCGCTGCGAAGAGCCGTTGGATCACGTGGTCGTGCAGGTCCCGGGCGATCCGGCCGCGGTCCTCGGCGCGTTCGACGAGCCGACGGTCCGTCCGTCCCCGGGCGACCGCCAGCGCCACGCTCGTCTGCCGCCCGAACTCGTCCGCCATCTCGGTCTCGCTCGGGGAGAACGGCCGAGCTCCTGGTCCGCGGGAGATGATGAGCGCGCCCAGTGGTGTGCTGGCGTCCCGCAACGGGATCGCCAGCGTCGGACCGAGCGGGGGCGCCCAGTCGTAGTCCGGGAGGTCCGTGCCGGTCTGGTCGGCGATCACGGAGCCCGACGCCATCGCACGTCCGGCGAGCGATCCCTCGGCGCGGTACTCCCGGCCCTGGACGCCTTCCGCCCGGCTGCCGACGGCGACGGCGACGTGGATGGTGTCCGGATCGCTCCGTGGTTCGACGACCCCGACGAGGACGGCGTCGACGAACGCGATCACCCGATCGGCGATGAGCGTCAGCACGTCCTCGAGGGTCTCGTCGCCGACCAGTGCGGCCGACACCTCGGCCGCGGCCGTCGTCCATCGCTCACGCTGCCGTACCTCGTCGAAGAGCCGTGCGTTGTCGATCGCGACGCCGGCCGTCGCGGCCAGCGCCTGCACGAGCTCCTCGTCCTCTTCGGTGAACCGCCCGCGTGACGGGTTCGCGAGGTAGAGGTTGCCGTAGACGGTGTCGCGAACGCGGACCGGGACGCCGAGGAACCCCTCCATCGGTGGATGGCCGTCGGGGAAACCGGTGGAACGCGCGTCCGCGCCGATCGAGTCGATGCGGATCGCGGCCTGCTCGTGCACGACCGCCCCGAGGAGACCCTCCCCGTGCGGTGGGTGGCCGATGCGGGCGACCAGGTCGGCGTCCATGCCGACGTGGATGAACCGTTCGAGGGCCGTGCCGTCCGGGGCCATCACCCCCAGGGCCCCGTACCGGGCCCCGACGAGCTCCACGGCGGCGTGGACGACCGACCGGAGCGTGTCCTCGAGGTCGAGGTGTTCCACGATCCGTCGGTTGGCGGCGAGCAGGGCTCGGAGCCGGCCCTGCGTGCTGAGGACTGCCTGGGCACGGTCGACGAGCTCCTCGATGGTGCGTTCGAGGCTGGACCGGGGGCCGTCGGGGAACGCGAGTTCGTCGGGCATCGTCGGCCACCCCTTCCCTCCAGCGTCCGGGCCGAATCTACTCCGACGACGGCGTGCGGCAAGGCGGGTCACCGCGACGGTCCGAACCGCGCGGCGGCGCGACGAAGGTGGTGGACGGCGTGGTGCGTGGTCGACGGCTCCCGGAACACGAAACGGAACAGGAGCGCCTTCAGCGTCTCGGCGAGGACCAGGTACGCGACGGCGATGACGCCGATCGTCGCGAGCAGCGGCCACGTGAGCGGTGCGAACCCGACGACGGGTCCCAGGGGACTCAGCGGGATCGCGACCGCGACCAGCGCCGAGCCGAGTGCCCCGGCCGTGAGCCAGGGCCCGGGGCGACTCCGCCAGGACGGCATCCGGTTCGTCCTGATCACGAACACCACCAACGATTGGGTGATGAGCGACTCCACGAACCAGACCGTGCGGAACTCGGCCGGTCCGGCATGCACCACGCCCAACAGCACCGCGAAGGTGACGAAGTCGAACAGCGAACTCACCGGCCCGAACGTGAGCATGAACCGCCGGACGGCGCCGACGTCCCACCGGGACGGGGCGGCGAGCCGTTCGGGGTCGACCCGGTCGGTGGGGATCGTCAACTGGCCGAGGTCGTAGACCAGGTTGTTCAGGAGGACCTGCGCCGGCAGCATCGGCAGGAACGGGAGGAAGCTCGCGGCGACGGCGGCGCTGAGCATGTTCCCGATGTTCGACGAGGTGCCCATCATCACGTACTTGAGGGTGTTCGCGAACACACGACGACCGGTCCGCACCGCGGTCACGACCGCCGCGAGGTCCTTGTCGAGGAGCACGACGTCTGCGGCGTCACGCGCCACGTCGGTCGCCGTGACCACCGAGATGCCGACGTCGGCGGCGTGCAGGGCGAGGGCGTCGTTCACGCCGTCGCCGAGGAACGCGACCGTCCGGCCGGACGCCCGCAGTGCGCGGACCACGACGGCCTTGTCGGCGGGGCGCACGCGTGCGACGACGCCGGCGCCGAGCACGCGTCGTGCCAGCTCGGCGTCCGCTCCGGATCGTGCGGACGTCCCGCCCGTCCCAGACGGAGCAGCGGCCCCGAGCGCCGAGCCGAGCAGCGGGGCGCCGACGGTGATGCCGACGCTCCGAGCGAGTTGTTCGGCGACCACGGGGTCGTCGCCGGTCACCACGACGATCCGGACACCGAGCCGCTCGAGCGCCGCGACGGCGGCGGCGACCCCGGGGCGGGGCGGGTCCTCGAACACGACGAAGCCGAGCAGGGCGAGCGTGCCTCCCGCCGTGTCCGGGTCGGCGGTCCGCGCATCGTCGTCGACGTCGACCGTCGCCACGGCGAGCACGCGATGCCCCTCGGCCCGGAGCCGGTCGAGGACGGCCGACGCGGTGCTCGGGACGTCGCCGCACCGCGGCACGACCACGTCGGGGGCGCCCTTGACGACGACCGTCTGCGTGCCGTCGGCCCTGTGGACGAGTGCGGAGGACCGCATGCGTTCGTGGTCGAAGGGCAGCGTCGCGACGACGTCCACCGGAGCGGTCCCGGCCTGGTGCGCTGCCGCGAGCACCTCGCGGTCGAGGACGTCGGCCACGGACGCTCCGACCGTGCCCGCGACGGCGACGTCGTCCGGCACGGTCGCCCGCGCGGCTGCGAGCACCCGGCCGTCCGGTCGTCCGTCCGCCCCGATCGCGCTCCGGAACCGGAGGCCGCCCGACGTAAGTGTTCCGGTCTTGTCCGTCACGAGGACGTCGACGCCACCGAGGTCCTCGACGCACACGAGCCGCTTCACCAGGACGTCCGCGTGTTCGAGCCTGCGTGCGCCGGCCGCCAACGCGGTGCTCACCACCGCGGGCAGGAGCTGCGGCGTCACGCCGACCGCGATCGCGAGGGCGAACAGGACGGTGGTGAGCAAGGGGCGCGAGAACGCGATGCCGGACACGACGATGAGCAGCATCAGCGCGACCGCGATCCAGACGAGGAGGACGGAGAACCGGGCGAGGCCCGCCTGGAACGACGTCTCCGGTGCACGGGTCCGGAGCCCTGCCGCGATCCCGCCGAACTCGGTCCGGGCC
This sequence comes from Curtobacterium sp. LFS084, assembly GCF_047977705.1. Lineage (NCBI taxonomy): Bacteria > Bacillati > Actinomycetota > Actinomycetes > Micrococcales > Microbacteriaceae > Curtobacterium > Curtobacterium sp. LFS084. Next base: position 18,053 of record NZ_JBFPFM010000032.1, on the reverse strand, counting down.
CCGGTCGCGCGCACCTGGGCCTCGGCGGAGCCGGCGACGACGACCGCCCCCTGCAGCACGTGGTCGCCCACGCTCCGCGGGACCGGCCGTGACTCGCCGGTGAGGACGCTCTCGTCGCACCACAGGTCCGTGGCGTGGACGACGACGCAGTCGGCGGGGACGATCGACCCGACGCCGAGGCGCGCGAGGTCGCCGACGACGACCGACCGGACGTCGGCGGTGGTCCAGATCCCGTCGCGGAGCACCCGGGTGGTGTGCCGGAGTCGATCGCCCATCGCCGAGGAGACGAGTGCCGACCGGTACTCGTTCCAGGCACCCAGCCCGACGCTCAGCGAGAGGACGAGGAGGATGACGACGGCGTCCTGGACCTGCCCGAGCACGCCCGAGACGCCCGCCGTGACGAGCAGCAGGACGAGCACGACGTTGCGGAACTGGACCCCGACGATCCGCCACAGCTTCGGGGACGACGACGCGACGACGTTCGGTCCGTCCGTGCCGAGACGCCGGGCGGCCTCGTCCGTGCTGAGTCCGGGCGCATGCGCCGCACCGGCGACGACGGGCGACGACGTCATCGCCCGTCCGGGTGCGGTGTCCTGAGCGGTGCGACGCACACCGGGGTCCGCGACGCGGCGATGAGCTCGTGTGCGGTGGACCCGAAGAAGAGCCCGCCGATCACCGAGCGGTGCTGTCGGCCCAGGACGACCACCGAGGCGTCCGCCGCGTGCCGCCTGAGGACGTCCGGGGGATCGCCCTCCTCGAGGAGGGCGCGGTGGCGGAGCCCGGGGAACCGGATGTGGAGCAGGCGCTCGGCGTCGACGAGGACGCCGTGGGCGTGCTCCCGGATCGACTCCGGGTCCTCGAGGACGCTGAGGGCTCCGACCCGGGCGCCCACCGGGGCCTTCCAGGCACGGACGAGGGTCAGCCGTCGGTGGTCCCGGACGGCCTGCGCCCCGGCGAACCGGAGCGCCGCGTCGCCGCTCGCGTCGTCGACGCCGAGCAGGACGTCACCGTGCGTGGGCCGCCAGTCCTCGGGGACGACGACCGTCGGGACCGTCGACAGTGTCGGGACACGCTCCGGCATCCAGCCGTCGAGCGCCGTGCGGACGCGGTGCTGGCGGCGGGAGCCGATGACGAGCAGGTCGGCCTTCGCCGCGGTCTCGACCAGGACGCGGTCCGGCGCCCCGAAGAGCGTCGCCGTCGTGACCTCGACGCGCGGGTGTGCTCCCGTGAGCCGCTCGGCCGCCCGGTGCAGACGTCGGTCGAGCGCGGCCACGTCGCCGCCCCAGCCGTTCGTCACCGTGACGACCTCGATGTGGCTGCCGGGGACGACCCGGCGCATCGCGACCCAGTCGACCGCTCGGTCACTCGCGTCGTCGTCGACACCGACGACGATGCGCTCGGCCCCGACGACGGTGCCGTCGCGCATCACCGGGCCCCGGCGTGCGCGGGTTCGTCGGCTCGGTCCTCGTCCCGAACCGCCCGTCGCGGCTGGGGCACGATGCACACCGGAGCGTGTCCGTGGTGCATGAGCCGCTCGCCCACGGACCCGGCCAGGAAGCCTCCGAGGGCGGTCCGGTGTCGCCGGCCGACGACCACGAGCGACGCGCCGCGGGACGACTGCAGCACCACGTCGCGCGGCTGACCCTCGACCGACGCTCCGTCCACGCGGAGGGCGGGGTGTGCCTCGCCGACCGCCCGCAGCGCCGCACGGAGCTCGATGTCGGCCTCGTTGGACCAGAGCACGCGGTCCTCCTCGAGGTAGATGTTCGCGTACGGTGCCATGGCGGTCGGGACCGCCCATGCCCGCACCAGGGCGAGGTCTCGGCCGCGTCGGTCGGCAGCGTCGGCGGCCCAGGCGAGGGCGGCGGCGGCAGACCGTGCGTCGACTCCGACGACGATCGGTCCGTCGCTGCGCTCCCACTGCTCGGGGACCGCCACGACCGGTGTGGTGGCGTGCGCCACGACCCGTTCCGCGACGCGCCCCCTGATCGTCGCGGCGATGGTGTGCACCTGCCGCGCACCGATCACGAGGACGTCTCCGAGCGCCGCGTCCGCAACGAGTCGATCGGCGGTCGGTCCACCCGTGACGTCGTGCGTGATCGCGAGCCCGGGATGCGCGTTCCGCAGCCGCTGTTCCGCGGCCTCGAGACGGTGTTCCGAGCGCGTCAGTGCTTCGCCGTAGACCTCGCTGACGGTCAGCAGTCGCACGACGTCGGCTGCCGGGTCGACGGCCTCGACGGTCCAGTCGACGGTCTTCCAGCCGGCGACGCTGTCGTCGATCGCGACGGTGTAGGCGGTCATGATCGCTCCTTCCGCGGCTGACGCCGGGTGCGTCGCCGGCGGCTCGCACCGCTTCGGTCTCCCGGACGGTACGGCGACCGGACGGTCGTGGGGCAGGGCCGAAGGTCCCGCCCCGGCGAGGGACCAACGCCACTGCCCGGACGGCGGTCGTGCGCGCAGGGTGGTCCGGACGGCGTCGGAACGACGCCGGGAGAGCAGGCAGACCATGACCACGCGCATCGTGCTCGGCTGGGACGGCGGGACAGCCGCCCGTGCCGCCCTTCGTTGGGCCGCGGCACGGGTGACGGGTTCGGTGGGGCGGCTCGTCGTCGTGCACGCGGTGCCCGATGACCCGGGCGCACCGGTCCTCGCCGTCGCCGACCGCGGTGTGCGCGCCAGCGTCTGGGCGGCGGCCGGCTCGCCCGACGTCGACCTCGCCGTCGAGGTGCACCGCGGCGGGCCGGTCGCGGTGCTCCTCGGCGCCGTCGACGGCGACTGCGTCCTCGTGGTCGGGCACGACGTCGTCCCGGACGCCCGCGGCTCCCGCCCGTCGGTCGCGCCCGGCTCGTGGACGCAGCACCGTGCTCCGTCGTCGTCCCGGCCGACACGACGACGGGACGCGAGGTCGTCGTCGGTGTCGACGTCCGGTCCGCATCGGCGACGGCCCTCCGCTTCGCGGGCCAGGAGGCGCGATGCACCGGCGCGACGCTGCGTGCGGTCGCCGTCTGGTCACCACCAGGGCACGACGAGGACGCACGTCGTCACGAACTGCAGCCGCTCGAGGAGCGCGTCGAAGACGCGCTCCTCGGCCTGCCCGACGTCGACGTCCACAGGGAGCTCGTCGAGGGTCCCGTGGCCCGTCGTCTGATCGACGCGGCGGACGGAGCCGCCCTGCTGGTCCTGGGTGCCGGGCCACACCACCGACGGGGCTGTACCGTCGTCGACCAGGTGATCCGCGCCTCCCGGACCGCCGTCGCGGTCGTGCGCTGACCAGGGCGAGGTCCCCTCGTCAGTCCGACCACCGCCAGTCGGCCACCGACGGCACGTCCTCGCCGTGGAGGCGTGTCCAGGCCCTCGCCGCGGTGCGGGCGTCCTGCATCCGCTGTCGCAGGCCGGCGTACCGGACCGCGAGACCGGGGACCCGGTCGAGCACGTCGATGACGAGGTGGAAGCGGTCGAGGTCGTTGAGCATGAGCATGTCGAACGGCGTGGTCGTCGTGCCCTGCTCGACGTACCCACGGACGTGCATGTCGGCGTTCGCCGCGCGGCGGTAGGTCAAGCGGTGGACGAGCCACGGGTAGCCGTGGAACGCGAACACCACCGGGTGATCGCGGGTGAACAGGGCGTCGAAGGCCTCGTCGGGCAGGCCGTGCGGGTGCTGCTCCGGACTCGTCAGGCGCATCAGGTCGACGACGTTGACGACCCGGACCCGGAGCTCCGGCACCGTGTCACGGAGGATCGCGGCGGCCGCGAGGACCTCGAGCGTCGGCACGTCGCCAGCACAGGCCAGCACCACGTCCGGCTCCGTTCCCTCGACCTCGGTGCCGGCCCACGGAAGGATGCCGAGTCCCCGGGTGCAGTGGGCGACGGCCTCGTCGGCGGTGAGCAGGTCGGCCGTCGGTTGCTTCCCCGCGACCACGACGTTGACGGAGTCGACGGACCGCAGGCAGTGGTCGAAGGTCGAGAGCAGGGTGTTCGTGTCGAACGGCAGGTACACGCGGACCACCTCCGGACGCTTGTTCATCACGTGGTCGATGAATCCCGGGTCCTGGTGCGACAGCCCGTTGTGGTCCTGTCGCCAGACGTGCGAGGAGAGCAGGAGGTTCAGGGACGACACCGGCCGGCGCCACGGCACCTTCCGGCTCTCGGCGAGCCACTTCGCGTGCTGGTTCAGCATGGAGTCGACGACGTGCGCGAACGCTTCGTAGGTGCCGAACACCCCGTGACGCCCGGTGAGCAGGTAGCCCTCGAGCCAGCCCTCGCACTGGTGCTCGCTGAGCATCTCCATCACCCGCCCGTGCGGCGCGAGGTGCTCGTCCGTCGAACGTACCTCGGCGTCCCACTGCTTGTCGGTGACGTCGAACAGGGCGTCGAGCCGGTTCGAGGCGGTCTCGTCCGGTCCGAACACCCGGAAGGTCGTCGGGTTCTGCCGGACGACGTCGGCGAGCCACCGGCCGAGCACCCGGGTGGGCTCGCTCGAGGTCGCCCCCGGGCGCTCGACCGGGACGGCGTGGTCATGGAAGTCGGGCAGGCGCAGGTCGGTCCGGACGAGACCACCGTTCGACACCGGGATCGCGCTCATCCGCAGGTCGCCGTCCGGCGCGAGCGCGCGGATGTCCGGGGCCGGCGACCCGTCGGCGAGGAACAGCTCCTCGGGACGGTACGAGCGCATCCACGCGTCGAGCACGGCGAGGTGCTCGGGCGAGTGTCGCGGGTCCGAGAGCGGCACCTGGTGGGAACGCCAGCTGTCCTCGGCCGGCTTCCCGTCGATCAGTGCCGGACAGGTCCAGCCCTTCGGGGTGCGGAGGACGATCATCGGCCACCGGGGCCGTTCGTGGAGCGTGCCCGCACGGGCGTCCCGACGGATCCGCTCGATCTCGTCGAGGACCACGTCGAGGGTTTCGGCCATCCGCCGGTGCACGGCGTGCGGGTCCTCGCCGTCGAAGCCTCCGGAGACGACGAAGGGCTGGTGGCCGTACCCGCGCAGGAGGTCGACGAGCTCGGACTCGGGGATGCGCGCGAGCACCGTCGGGTTCGCGATCTTGTACCCGTTGAGGTGGAGGATCGGCAGGACGACCCCGTCGCGGAGCGGGTCGAGGAACTTGTTCGAGTGCCAGCTCGTCGCGAGGGGACCCGTCTCGGCCTCGCCGTCGCCGACGACCGCGGCCACCAGGAGGGAGGGGTCGTCGAACGCCGCGCCGTACGCGTGGGACAGCGAGTAGCCGAGTTCGCCGCCCTCGTGCATCGATCCGGGTGTCTGCGGAGCCGCGTGGCTCGGGATCCCACCCGGGAACGAGAACTGCCGGAAGAGGCGGCGCATGCCGTCCTCGTCAGCCGACACGGCCGGGTACGCCTCGCTGTACGTGCCGTCCAGCCAGGCGTTCGCGACCACCGCCGGGCCGCCGTGACCGGGACCGCAGACGAAGAGCGTCCGCAGCTCGCGTTCACGGATCACCCGGTTGAGGTGCGCGTGGACGAAGTTCAGGCCGGGCGTCGTCCCCCAGTGGCCGAGCAGTCGGGGCTTGACGTCGTCGGCGGTCAACGGGCGACGGAGCAGGGGGTCGTCGAGGAGGTAGATCTGCCCGACGGCGAGGTAGTTCGCAGCGCGCCACCATCGGTGGACCTGTTCGATCGTCGTGTCGTCCATCCGGGAGCGCTCCTCGTCCTCGTCGGGCGGGGACCCGCACCGGTGGACGGGACGATGGCACGGGAGCCGGCGGGAGGGCAGGGCCTTCGGTCCTGTCGGGCCCGGCGCGGTGTCCGGTCCTGTCGTGCCCGGCTTGGCCTCCGGTCCTGTCGGGCCTGCGGTGCGGTCGTGTCGGGCGGCTTCCCTCCGGGGGACCAAGGGCCTGGTGGGCGCTGCCCGCACCGGGCATCGTCGTGAGCGGACCCGACGGGAGACCCCATGTCACGACCGACCCGCTGGACCGTCGCGCTGGACGAGACCGAGGCGGCCTGGAACAGCCTGGGCTGGGTGGAGACCGTGGTGCGCGACGCTGACTCCGTCCGTCTGGTCACCGTCCACGAGCAGCTCGGGGAGAGCAGGGAGCGGTCGACCGGTCGACTCACGATCGCGACCCACCTGCTGCGGGACCGTCACCCGCACCTGGAGGTGGCACACGAGGTCGTCAGCGGACCCACGGTCGCCCGTCTGGTCACCGACGCCGTCGACGGCGACGTCCTCGTCGTCGGCGGACGCCACTCCGACCGCCTGTGGGCGTGCCTCACCGGCCGGGTCACCGAACGGGTCGTCGCACACGTCACGACACCCGTGGTGGTCGTGCCGGAACGCTGGCGACCCGGACGGGACGAGGACGCCGTCGTCGTGGGTGTCGACGGTGGCACCGCTGCGTCGGCGCTGGCCGTGGGGGCGGTGCTCGCCGAGGGGCGCCGGGACGGCCTCGTGCTCGTGCGGGCCTGGCGGTCGATCCCGGACGGCGGCCCGTTCCGCGATGCCACTGCCGTGCACGGCCGCGCCATGTCGGAACACGACGGACAGCTGGAACTCGACGCGGCGATCCGGTGGGTGAGCCGGGTGCACCCCGATCTCCGGATGCGCGCCGAACTCCGCCAGGGGACTCCGTCCGAGGCGCTGGCGCGAGCCGGCCGGACGACGGCCCTGATCGTGGTCGGACGTCGCCACCGCACGGCGGTGGGAGCGTTCCTCGGTGGCTCGGTCGGCGAGGCGCTCGTGCACCGTTCGTCGACCCCGCTGTGCGTGGTGCCGCAGTCGTCCGTGCCACCGGTCGGAGCGCCGACTGCTCCGCCGGCGCGGACGACGTGGAACCGACCGGCGATCGCCGACCCGTCCGTGTCGTGACCTCGGGTCCCGAGGCCGGGGTCAGCCCTTCCAGACCGACTCGGCGCCGGCGTGCCCGATGATCACGACCTCGACGATCGAGACGACGGCGACCGCGACGAGCAGCACCGGGCCGATCACGGCGACGGCGCGCACGACACCGCGGTTGTCCACGCGGGCTGCGCCGAGGCGGTGCCAGCCCCACCAGAGCACGAGGAGCGCGAAGACGGCGATCGACCACGGCAGCATGCCGTCGGCGAGCTCGGTGTGCCGTTCGAGCAGCGCCGTCTCCTTCTCGTGGTGCTCCAGCCACTCGCCCGAGGACGTCGCGAGCGGGACGGACACGAGCGCGACGAGGCCGATGATCGGTGCACCGACCGCGAGCCACCGCCTGGCCGCGGGCCAGACCGCCACCGCGATCGCCGTGAGGGCCGCGACCGGGACCGCGACCGAGGTGAGGTGGACGAAGAGGGGGTGGAGCGGGATCCCGCCGAACTGCCAGTCCATGACGGCCTTTCACGTCGTGCGCCGTCCTCGAGACGGCGCGGTGGGATCAGACAACAGGACGTCTCGGCCCCGCGTCACGGTCGTCGTCCGCGTGGCGCATCCCGGGATCACTCGAAACCTCACACGAACGATGCCGCCCGGACCTGGTTCGCTGGGCGCATGACCACTCCTGAACCGCACGCCGGTGAGGCGCACACCGGTGACCTCGCGGCACGACTGAACTGGCTCCGCGCCGGGGTGCTCGGCGCGAACGACGGCATCGTCTCCACGGCGTCGATCGTCGTCGGGGTCGCGGGCGCGTCGACCTCGGTCCCGGCGATCGCGACCGCCGGGATCGCCGCGCTCGTGGGCGGCGCGGTCTCGATGGCGCTCGGCGAGTACGTCTCGGTGAGCAGCCAGAAGGACAGCCAACGGGCACTCATCGAGCAGGAACGGCGGGAGCTGCACGAAGACCCGGTCGCCGAGCTCGAGGAACTCACGCAGCTGTGGGAGGCCCGTGGACTCCGGCGCGAGACCGCCGAGGCCGTCGCCACCGAGCTGACGGACCGGGACGCCCTGCGGGCGCACCTGACGACCGAACTCGGGATCGACGAGGACGAGGTGGTGAGCCCGTGGCACGCGGCGTTCGCGTCGGCGGCCGCGTTCTCGATCGGCGCGGTGCTGCCGCTGCTCGCGATCCTGCTGCCGCCCGAGTCCGTCCGGGTCCCGGTGACGTTCGTCGTCGTCCTGCTCGCCCTGGCACTCACGGGTGCGACGGGTGCGAGGATCGGGGGAGGCTCGATGCCGCGCGCCACCGTCCGCGTGGTCGTCGGTGGTGCACTCGCCCTCGCGGCGACGTTCGTCATCGGATCCCTCCTCGGCACGAGCGGGGTGGTGTGACGTGGCGAGGATCCTGGTGGTCGAGGACGACCCGGAGATGGGCGCGCTCGTCGAACGCGGGCTCGTCGGCGAGGGGCACGAGGTCACCGTCGTGTCGGACGGTGTCGCCGCGCTCGTCCAGGCGCGCGGGCAGTCGTTCGACGCCGCCGCGATCGACGTCATGCTCCCCGAGATGACCGGGTTCGAGGTGTGCCGGCGGCTCCGCGAGATGGGCCAGGACTTCCCGGTCGTCCTCGTGACCGCCCGCGATGCGGTGGACGACCGCGTGTTCGGACTCGACTCCGGCGCCGACGACTACCTCACCAAGCCGTTCGCGATCGCCGAGCTGAACGCACGGATCCGGGCGCACCTGCGACGACGGGCGGCCGGCTCGGCGACCGTGGTCGAGGCCGGGGCCGTGCGGCTCGACACCGTCGCGGTCCGGGCGTCGGTCCGGGGTCGGGACCTGCCGCTCAGCGTCAAGGAGTTCTCGTTGCTGCGGTTCCTCATCCAGGGTGCACCGGCGCCGCGCACCCGCGCCGAGGTGCTCGAGGAGGTCTGGGGGAGCGCCGAGCACTTCGACCCGACGATCGTCGACCAGTACGTCAGCTACGTCCGGAAGAAGCTGCAGGCGGCGGACTCCGACGTGGTGATCCGGACCGTGCGCGGGGTCGGCTACGCGCTCGAGGTCGTGCCGACCGCATGAGGGCCCTCCGTCGCCTCTCGATCCGGGCCCGCATCACGCTCGGCAGCCTGCTGGTCGGCGCGGTCGTGCTGTCCGGCGTCGCGGTGGTGCTGCACGTCCAGATCGAGCGGGCGACGCTGGCGACCGACGAGTCCCTCGCCGCCGGCGACGCCGCACCGTTCGTCTCCGACCTGCGGAACAACCCCGGCGAGCCCCCGGACCGACCCGCCGAGGACGTGATGGTGGGGATCCGGGACGCGTCGGGTCGATGGGTGGTCGACTCGCTGCCGCGGGACGTCCGACGGTCGCTGCCGACCGCAGCGCCGGACGACGACGTCACGCTCCGCCTGCACACCGGACACCGGTCGGTCACGGTCGTGGGGATCCCGGTCCGGAGCGAGGCCGGGACCTCGGTCGTCTGGGCCGCGCACGACGGCCGCGCCGGGCACGAGACCGTGGAACGCGTCGACCGCTCCCTCGCCGTCGGGACCGTCCTGGCGCTCCTCGCCTTCGCCGCGACCGCCTGGCTGCTCTCGACCCTGGCGCTCCGGCCGGTCGGCCGGATGCGTCGGACGGCCGAGGAGCTGAGCGCCGGCGCCGCGGCCGGGCACCTGCCCGTCGGGACCTCGGACGACGAGCTCGCCGCGCTCGCACGGACCCTCAACGCGTTCATCGACCGCCAGCGCGAGCACGCCGAGCGGGAACGCCGCATGGTGTCCGATGCCAGTCACGAGCTCCGGACACCGCTCGCGGCCCTCACCGCCCGGCTCGAGCTGGCGCACCGGTCCGCCGGGGACGCCGAGGCGCTCGAGCGCGAGCTGCGCCAGGCGGAGGGGGACGCCGCGCGGCTGGTCGCGCTCGCGGACACGATGCTCGAGCTGAGCCGACTGGACGAGGCCGGACCGGCACCCTCGACACCGGGGTCCGCGCTCGTGACCGAACTCATGGGAGCGATCGACCGTGTCCGTGCCCTCGGGGGTGCCGTCGACCGCGACATCGACTTCCAGGTGACGCTCGACGCGCCCGACGAGCGGTACGCCCTCGAGACGGCCGCGTTCGCCCGGATCGTCGACAACCTCGTCGCGAACGCCGTCGCAGCGGGGGAGGAGGGCGGCGTGATCCGCGTGACCCTCACCCAGGACGCCGCGCGGACCCTCGAGCTGACCGTCGTCGACGACGGCCGCGGGGTGCCCGAGGACTTCCTGCCCCAGGCGTTCGAGCGGTTCGCCCGGGCGGACAGCGCCCGGCGCGCGGTGCTCGGCGGCAGCGGGCTCGGACTCGCGCTCGTCCGCGGGATCGCCGAGCGCGCAGGCGGGTCGGCGTCGCTCCGGAACGGCGCGCACGGCGGTGCCGTCGCCACGGTCAGCGTCCCCGCGGTCTGAGCCGGTCGTCGCCGCGGCGCGCGGCCGACGGACGACCGTGCCCCCCCGACGGGCATCCGAGCCCCGCCGCCCGGCGGCCGTGCCGGATCACTCGAAGTCTCGAACGAAGCGGACGGTCCGTTCCGGGTTCCTCCACAGTCCCGCTGCCGATGCTGTGGAGCACCCGAACACCTGCTGGAGAGGACCGAGACGATGATCGACACCGCTCGCCCCACCGCCCGCCCCGCCCCCGGTTCCTCCGGAGGCGGCCGCCGACGTGGCACCGTGCCGCCGGCCGAGCCGCTCGCGGTCGCGGCACGTCGCCGTCGCCGCGCCGGACGTCGCCGGGGCGCGCTGACGGACCTGCTCGGGATCCTCGCCTGGGTGTCCGCCGCGGTGGCCGTCCTGCTCTGGCTCGTGTCGCCCGGATCCCACACGGTCGTCGGCATCGGCGGGTGGCTCACCGACGCCGGGATCGTCGCCGGTCTGGTCGCGACGGACCTCGTTCTCGTGATGCTCGTCCTCGCCGCGCGCGTCCCGCTCATCGACCGGACCTTCGGGCAGGACCACGCGATCGCGGTCCACCGGTCGCTCGGGAAGCCCGTGCTGTACCTGCTGCTCGCGCACGGTGCGCTCCTGACGCTCGGGTACGGCGCCTCGGCGGGCACCGGACCGATCGCCGAGACGATCGCGCTCTTCTCCACGCCCGACATGCCCCTGGCCTACCTGGGACTCGGACTGTTCGTCGCCGTGGTCGTCTCGTCCCTCGTCGCCGTCCGACGCCGCCTGCCCTACGAGGCGTGGCACGTCATCCACCTGCTCAGCTACGCGGCGGTGCTCGTCGCGCTGCCGCACATGCTGAGCGTCGGCAGCGTCCTCGCCCAGGGCACGTGGCAGCGCGTCTACTGGATCGCGCTGTACGTCGTGGCGCTCGGACTGATCGCCGTATACCGGTTCGCCCTGCCGGTCGTCGTGACGTTCCGACACCGCATCCGCGTGGTCGGGGTCGAGGCCATCGCGCCGGGGGTCGTGTCGATCCACCTCGCGGGCCGTGACCTCGACCGACTCGGCGCCGAGGGCGGCCAGTACGGGGTCTGGCGGTTCTGGACCGCCCGGACCTGGTGGCACGCCCACCCAGTGTCGTTCTCCGCGGTCCCCGGTCGTGACCGCGCCCGGATCACCGTGCGCGACCTCGGTGCCGGCTCCGCACGGCTCGGCCGGATCACCCCGGGGGCGTTCGTCTCCCTCGAGGGGCCGTACGGGCTGTTCACGAGCCGGGCGCGCACGGCCCCGTACCTGGCGCTCGTCGCGTCGGGCATCGGGATCACCCCCGTGCGGTCGCTGCTCGAGGACACCGACCTCCGCCCGGGCGAGGCCACCGTGCTGCTGCGCGGGACGGACGCCGACCAGCAGTACCTCTGGCGGGAGACCGCCGACCTCGCCGTTGCGACGGGCAGCCGGCTGTACACGATGGTCGGCCGCCGGGCGCACTCCCGCGAGAGCTGGATGACCGAGGAGGACGTGCGCCGCGGGGTCTCGCTCCGGTCCGTCTTCCCGGACCTGCTCGACTCCGACCTGTACGTGTGCGGCCCGCGCGCCTGGTCCGACCTCGTCGTCCGCGAGGCACGGCTCGCCGGCGTCCCGGAGCACCAGATCCACCACGAACGGTTCGAGTCGTGAGGGCCCGCGTCGTCGCCGGCGGGGTCGTGTCGTCCGTCGCCGTCCTCGTCATCGGCTGGCAGCTCGGCGGCCAACCCGCGGTCACCGCCCCGGCACAGCAGAGCACGACGGCCGGCACCGGGACGAGCGGCTCCGCCACCACCGGCGGGGCGAGCGTCGGGAGCGGCGGGAGCAGCACCGGGACCGGCACCTCGGGCACCGGCACCTCGGGCGGCTCCTCCGCCTCCGGGACCTTCGCCGGCGACACGACCCAGACGCAGTACGGTCCCGTGCAGGTGCAGATCACCGTCGCGAACGGGAAGATCACCGACGTCACCGCGCTGCAGCTGACCGACCAGGGCGGTCGCTCCGTGCAGATCAGCGCGCAGGCCGCCCCGATCCTCCGCCAGGAGGCGCTGCAGGCGCAGTCCGCGAAGATCCAGTCCGTCAGCGGCGCGACCTTCACCAGCGAGGGCTACACGACGTCGCTCCAGTCCGCGATCGACAAGGCCGGGCTGTGACCGGCGTCACCACCTTCGAGACGATGGGGACGGTCGTGAGTCTCCGCGGCGCCACCCCGGAGGCCGCGTCCGAGGTCCGTGCGGTGTTCGCCGGCCACGACCACCGGTACAGCCTCTACGACCCGTCGTCGGTGCTCAGTCGGATCGCGGCGGGGTCGCTCCGCCTCGCCGACGCACCCGCCGAGGTGCGGGACGTCTACGCCCTCGCGCTCGAGTGGCGGGAGCGGACCGGGGGAGCGTTCACCCCGCACCGACCGGACGGCGTCATCGACCTGTCCGGGGTCGTCAAGGCCCTCGCGATCCGCGGCGCCGGGAACGTCCTCGACGCAGCCGGCTGTGCCGACTGGATGATCAGTGCCGGCGGCGACGTGCTCGTCCGCGGTCACCACCGGGGCGACGAGCCCTGGAGCGTCGGCGTCGTCGACCCGGCGCACCGGGACACCGTCGTCGGCGTCGTCCGGCTCGACGCACCCCGTCGGGCCGTGGCGACCTCGGGGACCGCCGAGCGCGGCGAGCACATCTGGCGTCGGACCGCCACGACGTTCGTCCAGGCGACCGTCGTCGCCGACGACATCGTCACCGCGGACGTCCTCGCGACCGCGATCGTCGCGGGAGACGAGGACGACCTCCGCCGGGTGACGAGCGACGGCGGCGTCGACGTGCTGGCGTTCGGCGCCGACGGTCGGGTCTGGGCCACACCGGGCGCCCGGCGTGCGGTCCACGGCGCGGAGCAGCCCACCGCCACGACGCCGACCAGCACCGAGCCGACCGCCACCGCGCCGACCGGCACCGAGCCGACCACCACCGCGCCGTGACGGGCGGTTCGTTCGAGGATTCGAATCGCGAAGCGCACCCCGGTTCGGCATCTCCCAGGCGGCGAGCGCATCGTGGCGGGCACGCACCGCCGACGGGGGCCGGTGCGTCCACCGCGCGATGAGGAGCAGCAGTGAGCACTGACGGAACCGACACCTGCACGTACCACATGGGGGGATCCCTGCCGGCCGGCGGCGACCACCTCGGTGGGGCCTTCGGCCAGGCGCCGACGCTCGAGCACTGGTACCCCCAGCGGCTCCGCGTCGAGCTGCTGCACCGGAACGGCGTCGACGCCGACCCGCTGGGGGCCGACTTCGACTACGCGGCTGCGTTCGCCACGATCGACCTCGAGGAGCTGAAGCGCGACATCAAATCGCTGCTCACGACGAGCGTCGACTGGTGGCCGGCCGACTACGGCAACTACGGCCCGCAGATGATCCGGATGGCCTGGCACGCAGCCGGCACGTACCGGATCGCCGACGGTCGTGGTGGCGCCGGGACCGCGATGCAGCGGTTCGCGCCGATCGGGAGCTGGTGGGACAACGGCAACACCGACAAGTCCCGACGCCTGCTGCAGCCGATCAAGCACAAGTACGGCAACGCGCTGTCCTGGGCCGACCTCATGGTCCTGACCGGCAACTGCTCGCTCGAGCTCATGGGCCTGCCGATCTACGGCTTCGGCGGCGGCCGGCTCGACGCCTGGGAGCCGGACGACGGCACGTGGTGGGGCCCCGAGGTGTGGAACCCGCACGACGTGCACAGCATGGACGAGATGGTCTCGCGCAACGAGCGGTGGCACGGTGAGAACGGCGACGCCGACTACGACCTGCAGAGCCCGCTCGCGGCCTCGCACCAGGCGCTCATCTACGTGAACCCCGAGGGCCCGTACGCGAACGGCGACCCGCTCGGGTCCGCACGCGACATCCGCACCACCTTCACCCGCATGGCGATGAACGACGAGGAGACCGTGGCGCTCATCGCGGGCGGCCACGCGTTCGGCAAGAGCCACGGGCAGGTCCCGGCGACCGAGATCGGCCCGTCGCCCGAGCTCGCGCCCATCGAGTCGATGGGCCTCGGCTGGCACAACCCGCGCGGGACCGGCAACGCAGAGTTCACGTCGACGAACGGCATCGAGGGCAGCTGGACGCAGGACCCGACGCGCTGGGACAACAGCTACCTGGAGAACCTGTTCGGCCACGAGTGGGAGCAGACCCGGAGCCCGGCCGGCGCCCTGCAGTGGACGCCGAAGGACCCCGACGCGCCGAAGACGCCCGACGCGCACGTCGCCGGGCAGGAGCACCCGCTCATGATGATGACCTCGGACATCGCCCTCAAGGTCGACCCGGAATACCGGAAGGTCTGTGAGCGCTTCCTCGCCGACTTCGACCTCTTCACGACCGCGTTCTCGAAGGCCTGGTACAAGCTGACGCACCGCGACATGGGGCCGAAGCACCGCTACCTCGGCCCCGAGGTGACGATCGAGGACGAGCTGCTCTGGCAGGACCCGCTCCCCGACGCGGCGGGCGCGCCCCTGACCGACGCCGACGTGGCGACGCTCAAGGCTGCCGTCCGCGACGCGGGGATCGACGCGTCCGACCTCGTGTTCACCGCCTACTCGGCGGCGTCGACCTACCGCGACAGCGACAAGCGCGGCGGCGCGAACGGCGGCCGGATCGCCCTGTCCCCGCAGAAGGACTGGGCGGTCAACGGCCGCACGGTGCCCGTGGTGGAGGCGCTGCAGCGCATCCGCGCACAGCACCCCGCCGTGTCCCTCGCGGATCTCGTCGTGCTCGCCGGGTGCGTCGGGGTCGAGGACGCCGCCCGCGCCGCCGGCGTCGAGGTCACCGTGCCGTTCACGCCGGGTCGGGTGGACACCACGCAGGAGCTCACCGACATCGAGATGTTCGAGTGGCTCCGGCCGATCGCGGACGGCTTCCGGAACTTCCGGTCCGAGCGGTTCGAGCAGTTCGCTCCCGGCGTCGCGCTCGAGCAGGTGTTCCTCGACCGGGCGAACCTGCTGACGCTGACCGCACCGGAGTGGACCGTCCTGACCGGCGGCCTGCGGGTGCTCGGCACGAACTGGGACGGCTCCGACGTCGGCGTCCTGACGCACCGCGTCGGCACGCTCTCGACCGACTGGTTCGTCAACCTGACCGACACCGACCTCGTGTGGACGAAGACCGACGACACCGAGACGGTGTTCGCCGGCACCGTCCAGGCGACCGGCGAGCAGCGCTGGACGGCCTCCCGGCACGACCTCGTGTTCGGGTCGAACGCGCAGCTCCGGTCGGTCGTCGATGCGTACGCGGGTCGTGACGGACAGGAACGCTTCGTCCGCGACTTCGTGGCCGCCTGGGACAAGCTCATGATGCTCGACCGCTACGACGTGAAGGGGCACCGCCGGTACGGGCCGATGGCGGCCTGAGACCGGCGGGTCGCGTCCGGACCACGAGGCGGGCGGGGGGGGGGGGGGGGGGGGCGGGCCCCCCCCCCCGGGGGGGGGGGGGGGGGGGGGGCCGCCCCCCCCCCCCGCCTCCCGTCCGTCATCTGGTCACACCCGCGACCGTGCGCCGACCCCGTCACCCGGCCGTCGGCACGCGCTCGCCCGGGCCGGGTCCCGTGGCGTCGTCGGTGGGCGCCCCGATGTCCTCGACGAGCCGGATCGTCACCTCGACGAGGTCGGCCGGCCCACCGGTCCGCTCGTCGACGAGGTCGCGGACGCGCTCGCCCACCTCGCGCACCGTGTCGGTCGCGGGGCGGGTGTCGTCGACGGCGATGCCCGCGTGCACCCGCAGCGTCGTGCCCTCGCGCTGCACGTCCACCAGGACGTCGGGTTCCTGCAGCGAGAAGGTGGACGCGACGGCCTCGGCGGCGGCGTGCACGAGTGGCCGGCTCGGGTAGACCCCCGTGACGCCCGGGACGCTCCGGATCCGGTCGGTGAGGGCTCGGGACAGGGCTTCGTCGCTCACGTCGTGCTCCTAGGGCAGGTGGACGTCGTCGAACACGACGTCGATGGACGCCACGGTCATGGCGGTGTGCCGTGCGAGGGCCGCCGCGATCCTGTCCCGGAGCCGGTCGGCGGTCTCGGCCGCCGGCGCCCCGTAGACCAGTCCGGCGGTGACCCGCACGTGCACCGGGGCTCCGGGGTCGCCGAGCTCGCCGTCGAGCGTGCAGCTGCCCATCACGACGCCGCCCATCGTGTCGCCGGCGCGACGGACCAGGCCGCGCACGGCGGCCTCGGTCATCGCGAGCCGGAGTCTCGGGTCGGGGTGGGGGACCGGGACGTCACGCCCCGGTCGGACCTCGGAGCGGATCGTCGCGAGCAGGCGGTCGATCCAGTCGGTCTCGCGGTCCGGCTCGGCGTCCGCCCGGCGCTGCAGGGCACCGAGCGAGAGCTCCCGCAGGCGTGCCATGTTCGACAGCGCGAGCCGGCAGGACGCGGACGCCTCGATGGCGGGGTCGCGTGGGGTCCGACCACGGTCGAGGTAGTCGGCGAGCTCCTCCATGGTGTGACCGTCGAGGTCGTCCTCGGGAACGGGGACATCGTCGATGTCGCTCATCGCCATGCCTCCATCTCCACGGTCAGGAACCGGCGGGCACGGGCGAGCAGCCCACGCACTGTCGACACCGGCAGTTCGAGTTCGTCGGCGATCTGCTGGTAGCTGTAGCCGGCGGTCTCGCGGAGGAGCCAGCACCGCCGCTGGTCTGCGGGGAGGCGGTCCAACGCGGTCCACATCGCGTCGAGCTGCATCCGCGTCTCGACGATACGCTCCGGCTGCCTGGTGGCGTCCGTCGGGTGCTGTGCTCCGTCAACGTCGTCGTGGTGGCGGCGCCGACGGAGCCGGTCGAGCGCCTTCCGGGTGACGATCTGCATCATCCACGGACGGAACCGCGCGGGGTCGTTGAGGTCGGAGAGTCGACGCCACCCGGTCAGGAACGACTCCTGCACGACGTCGTCCGACTCGACGTTCGAGCCGAGCATCTGCTCGGCGTACACGCGCATCACCGGCCCGTGTCGACGCGCGAGCACCTCGAAGGAGCGGACGTCGCCGTCGGCGGCGCGGACCACCAGGGTGGGGTCCTCCGCACGCAGGAGGGGATCGTCGTGGTCCATCCCCGCCTTCCGATCGTCGCCGGCGGCCGCCGTCCGACGGCCGTCCCGTTCCACACTGCACCGGGCGGCGGGGACACGCCCGGGTGCACCGGACGGCGACGGATCCGTGACGGATCCGGTCCCCACGACGTCCACATGACGGAATGATCGACGACACCAACACCACCCCCGTGCCCGACGCCACCGATCCGGTCCGCTCCGCGGCGCCGTCGGGCGTCGGCGCGGACCGACTGCCCCGCGACCTCTGCCTGAGCGTCTTCGACCGCTGGCGCTGCGGGCTCGCCCACGGACACGGCGGGCACCACGAGTCCCTCGACGGGGGATCGGCCGCGCGGTGGAGCGACGGCGCGACGGGTCGGCGGCTCAAGGACCTGTAGCGCGGCGGGCGCCGGGCCGGACCGCTGGTTGTGCGGGTGGCGGGTGGCGGGTGGCGGGCGGCGGGCGTCGGGTGGCGGGCGTCGGGTCTGGGTGCAGCGCCGCACGGTGCGACGTCCGCCACTCCGTGCGAGCTTGCCCGCTGGGTGCCCCGCTACAACCCCGCACCGATCGGGCACCTCCGCACCCGGTGAACGAGCTCGCACCGTGCGAACCGACGGCGCACCGCGCCGCACGGTGCGACGTCCGTCACCCCGTGCGAGCTTGCCCGCTGGGTGCCCCGCCACAAACCCGCACCGAGCGGGCACCCCCCCCCCCCGCAACAAGTGAACGAGCCCGCACCGATCGGGCAGTCCCGCAC
>NZ_JBFPFM010000031.1:0-37219 GCF_047977705.1 Curtobacterium sp. LFS084 | reverse complement strand
CCCCCCCCCCCCCCCCCCCCCCCCCCCCCCCCCCCCCCCCCCCCCCCCCCCCCCCCCCCCCCCCCCCCCCCCCCCCCCCCCCCCCCCCCCCCCCCCCCCCCCCCCCCCCCCTCCCCACCGGCGCCCCCTCCCCACACACGCCGCACACGAACGGAGCCGACGATGAGCCAGACCGCCGCCATCCCGCTCAGCGGCACGCTGGAGCGCCCGCTGCTCGGGGGCCACACCGCCACCCGCTTCGAGACGGTGCTCGCCTGGTCTGTGGCCGTCGTCGCCGCCGTGCTCCTCACCGCCGCCCTGCTGTTCCTGTCCGCCGGCGGCCGCTGGTTCGTCGTCGAGACGCCCTCGATGGGCGAGGCCGCCCCGGTCGGCACCCTCGTCCTCGACCTGCCGGTGGACGTCGCCACCCTCGGCGTCGGCGACGTCGTCTCCTTCGAGACCGCCGCGAACCCGGGCGTCGTCTACACGCACCGCATCGTCGACGTCGACGGCGCGGGCCTGCACACCCGTGGCGACATCAACGGCGCGACCGACCCGTGGACCCTCACGCAGGAGAACGTCATCGGTTCGCCGGTGCTCCTCGTGCCGCACCTCGGCTGGCTGTTCCGCGCCGCGCCGCTGCTGCTCATCGGCACGCTGGTGATCTGGACGCTCACGAGCGTGTTCACCGACCGGGTGACGCGTACGTGCCTCCGCATCGCCGGGGGAGCGCTCACCGCGTCGTACGCGGCCTTCGTCCTCAAGCCGTTCGTCAACGTGACGACGATCACGAACACCGCCACCCACGCCGGCGTCGAGGCGACGATCGTGTCCTCCGGCGTGTTCCCGGTCCGGGTCGAGTCGCCCGGTGCTGCGAGCGTGCACCTCGTCGACGGACAGGTCGGGCACATGGTCATCCGCGAACTCACGGCGAACGGGCACTACCAGCTCACGTCGAACATCGACCTCGGACCGATCGGGTGGGGGCTGCTCGTCGCCGCGTGCCTCGTCCCCCTGGTGCTGTGCCTGGCCGTCGGCCGCGTCGAGGCGGTGCGCCCCTCGTGAACCTCCGACGTCTCCGCGACGGCCGGGTCGTCGCCCTCGTCCTGGTCCTCGCCGTGGCCGTCGTCGGCCTCGCCAACGTGTTCGCCCCGACCCGGTCCGCGTTCAGCGCCGTGGTGGCGAACAGCGGCAACAGCGCCGCGACCGCGCCCTACTTCACCTGCAGCGCCGCGGTCGGCGCCGACACCGCGAACGCCCTCTTCGCCTACCGTCTCGGCGAGGCCAGCGGTGCGACCACGGCCGCGGACTGGTCGGGCAAGGGCCTGAACGGCACCTACCAGGGCGCGATGACGGCCTCCACCCCGAGCCCGAACGCGTGCCCGCGCGACACCGGCAGCTCCTACGTGCTGAACGGCTCGACGAGCTTCGTGTCGACGCCGCGCTCGTACGCCAACCCGACCACCTTCAGCGAGGAGGTCTGGTTCCGCACGACCGTCGCCGGCGGCATGCTCGTCGGGTTCGGCAGCAACCAGTCCGCCACCTCCGGGCAGCACGACCGTCAGATCTACATCAACACCACCGGGCAGCTCGTCTTCGGCACCTACAACGGGACGACCCAGGTCGTGACCTCACCGAAGGCGTACACCGACGGCGCGTGGCACCACGTCGTGGCGACGATGTCCGCGAGCACCGGGATGCGGCTCTACGCGGACGGCGCCCTCGTCGCCTCGAACACCGCGTTCACCGTGCCCGAGAACTACACCGGCTACTTCCGGATCGGCTACGACACCGTGTCGGGGTGGCCCGGGCAGCCGTCGAACTTCGCCTTCACCGGGTCGATGCGGTACGCGGCGGTGTACAGCACCGTCCTGTCGGCGACGCAGGTCGCGAACCACGCGGCCGCCGGTCGCTGAGACGCCGACGGACCGGGAGGCGCGGTGCCAGCCGGCACCGCGCCTCCCGTCCGCCCTGCACCGCGTCGGTGCGGACGCGTCGCTACGCGATCGCGATCTCGTTGGGCACGCCGGGCAGCACCTCGCTCGACGCGATGGTCTCGCCGGTCGTCAGGTCGACCGCGTGGACCTGCCGCTCGGCCGGGTCGGTGACGTAGGCGACGTCGCCGGCGACCTTCAGCGCCGGGTGGGCGTCCTGCCACTCCTCGGGTCCCTCCCACGGGTCGATCACCGGGAAGGAGTCGAGCAGGTCACCGGACGTCGTGTCGAAGGTGTGCAGCGCGCCGTCGTCCCCGAGCACGACGGCCTCGTCCTCGGGACCACGGGCGAGGTCCCGGAACGTGTAGCCGACGCCGTCCGGCACGTCGGCGACCCGGTAGGAACCGGATGCCGCGTCGATCAGGGCGATCTGGTGGAGGAGGTACCCCTCGCTGTCCGGGTCGTCGTTGTAGTCGCCCAGTGCGATCGAGGACGTGCCGGTCGTGAACAGGTTGCCGGTGCGGCCGTACTCCGTCGGAGCGTCGATCTTCGTGAACGCGCCGTCGTCGTACACGAGTGCCCCGTCGGTGCATCCGAACACGGCGACGTCACCCTGGACCGCGCCTTCCCCGTGCACGTCCGGGCACTCCTCGGAGCGGGTGGTCTCCTTCCCGTCCGCGCCCAGCGCACGGACCCCGCTGCGGGACTCCTCGTCACCGATGGTGGTGAGCAGCGTGCCGTCCTCCAGCACGATCGCGACGCCGTGGTGCGCGGCCGCGGACTCGGTCGTCTCGGTGTCGGGCAGGTCGGCGCCGTCGAGCTCGGCGTTGTCGAACGTCGTCACCTGGCCGGTGCCGTCGGCGAAGAGCGCCGTCCGGTCGCCGTGGACGACCGCGTGCCCGCCGGTGTCGGCGGGGAAGACCGCGTCGGTGAGGGCCGGATCGGCCGCAGTGTCGAGCACCCGGAAGCCGCTCGGCACCGTGACGAGCACGTGCCGCCCGTCACCCGCCGGGTTGACGCGGGTGAACCCCTCGACGGCGTCGTCGGTCAGGACGCGCAGGTCGTCGTCGAGCACGAGGACTCCGCCGTCGTACGTGAGCGTGATCCGGGTGCCGTCGGCGCGCGCGGTCGCGGTGCTCGCGGACTCCGAGGGGGTGGTGTCGGCCGCGCATCCGGTGAGGGCAAGGGTGGCCGCGGTGAGCAGGGCGGCAGGCAGGGCCGCGGTGCGCAGGGTCTTGGTCGTCGTCATGGTCGTTACTGTACTGATTCTCATTCTCAATTACGAACCGAGAGGCCGTTGACGATCGCCTCGGTGTTCGACCGCATCATCCCCAGGTAGGTGGACGCGGGGCCGTCGGTGGTCAGCGACTCGGTGGCGAGCGGCTGGATGTCGACGTGCACGTCCACCTCCTCCGCCAGGACCTCGGCCAACCGGGCGGGCTGCGAGGCGTCGGCGAAGACCGTCCGGACGCCCGTCTCCTCGATCGCGTCGGCGAGGTCCCGCAGGTCCGCCGCGCTCGGCGAGGCGAGGGTCGTCCCGCTCGGGATGACGGCCCCGACGACCCGGAACCCGTACCGGTCGGCGAGGTAGCCGAAGACGTGGTGGTTCGTCACGAGGGCCCGCTGCCCGGGGCCGAGCGCGCCGAAGGCCCGCTCCATCTCCCCGTCGAGCGCGTGCAGGGCGTCGAGGTAGTCCGCGGTGCCCGTCGCCCGGATGCCCACGTCGCGGAGGTCGTCGTCGAGCGACTCGACGACGTCGACCATCCGTGCGGGGTCGGTCCAGAGGTGCGGGTCCGGCCCGCTGTCGTCCTCGGTCGTCCACTCCAGGGCCTCGACCGCGTCGCCGGCCGTGAAGACCGGGACTCCGTCGTCGGCCGCGGCCCGGACGTGCCGGGACACGCCCTCCTCGAGGCCCAGCCCGTTCTCCACCACGAGGTCGGCGGTGCGGAGCCGCGCGGCCTCCTGCGCCGAGACCTCGAACGAGTGCGGGTCCGCTCCGGCGGGCATGAGCACCATCACCTCGGCCGCGTCGCCGACGACCTCCGAGACGACGTCGCCGAGGATGTTCGTGGTGACGGCGACGAGTGGCCGGTCCTGCCCGGGAGCAGCGGTGCACCCGCCCGCGCCGAACGCGACACCCACCACGGCGAGGACCGTGACGACGACGGTCCGTGTGCGTGCCCGCGTCACGGTCCGACCTCCGCGAACGCGGCCGGGGCCACGCCGAGGTCGATGGTCCGGGCGACCCGCGCGCCGTCGGCGAAGTCGATCTCGTGCACCTTCCCCGTCCCGCGGTCGGCCAGGTAGGCGCGGTTCACGTCGAGCTGCAGCAGGGGCGAGGCGTCGCCGGCGACGAGCGGGTCGGTCGCGACGATCGCTCCGGTGGCGAGCGTGTGCACCACCACCCGCCCGGTGTCGTCGATGCCGACCACGTGCTCGTCGGCGTCGTCGACCGCGGCGACGGCGCGGAGTGGGCGCTCGGTCGGCACCAGGCGCCACGAGTGTTCGCGGCTGTCGAGCAGCCAGAAGCCGGCGTCACCGGCCAGGCCCGCGACCGTCGGTCGTCCGCCGCGGGCGGCGAACGAGGTCGGCCGTTCGGCGCCGTCGGGCAACGGCACCGCCGTCGCGCCGTCGTCGTCCACGACCACCGCGCCGTCGGAACAGCCGACGACCGAGCCGGCCCGGGTCGCGATGCCTCCGGCCGGGTCGGCGCACGCCGCCTCGGTGCCGGTCGGCGAGCCGTCGGCGTCGAGCACCCGGACGACGTCGTCGGTGGCGGCGACGAGGCGGTCTCCGTCGGGGAGCAGGACCCGTGCGTCGATCCGGGTCCGTTCCTCGACGGTCCCCTGACCGAGCGCGGCTCGGTCGAGGACGACCGCCTCGTTCCGCTCCCGCCAGGTGATCGTCGTGGTCGTCTCGGAGGAGTGCACCTCGACCGGACCGCCCCCCGCCATCGTGCCGACGACCCGCGGCTCCGCCGCGTAGTAGTGGGTGTGGTCGCCGTGGTCGACCGTCCAGGCACCGCCGTCCACGATCGTGGTGCGGCGGTCGGAGCTCGTCACCAGGAACCGGCCGTCAGTGGCGGAGTGCGTGGGCACGTCGACGTCGTCGAGCGCGGTCGTCTCGCTGCTGAGCAGGTCGTGCAGGACGGTCTCGCCCGTCCCCGAGACGACCAGGAGGCGCAGCTGCGGTTCCCGGGATTCGCTCGCCCCCTCGACGAAGCCGTGTGGCCGGGCGGTCGCGCTGGCGTCGCCGGGGGCCGTCCCCGACGAGCAGCCCACCGTCGCGACGGTGAGTCCGACGACGAGGCTCGTGGTGAGCAGAGTGCGCGTGGGAGTGCGCCGGGTGGAGTGGGTCATGCTGCCTCTCGAGGTGCTGGT
The DNA here is from genome assembly GCF_047977705.1 of Curtobacterium sp. LFS084. Lineage (NCBI taxonomy): Bacteria > Bacillati > Actinomycetota > Actinomycetes > Micrococcales > Microbacteriaceae > Curtobacterium > Curtobacterium sp. LFS084. Next base: position 31,926 of record NZ_JBFPFM010000031.1, on the reverse strand, counting down.
ACTGCTGTCGGTGGTTCTGCGCCGGGGGTCCGGTCGCGGACCAGGGTGCTGAGCGACGCGGCCGTGCGCGAGAGGCCGACCCCGGCGACGGCGACGGCGGCGATGCTCGCTCCCGCGGCGGTGCCGAGGTGCCACGAGACGAGCAGCCCGACGAGCACGGCCGCGATGCCGATCGCGGCGGCGAGCGCCATCGTCGAGCCGACGTGCCGGGTCCAGGCGCGGGCGGCGGCTGCCGGGGCGAGGAGCAGTCCGACGACGAGCAGCGTGCCCACCGCCCGGTACGAGGCGACGACCGCGAGCGTGACGAGCCCGACCAGCACGATCTCGGCGGCCCGTGGGCGGAGGCCGAGGGTCGCGGCCTTCCGGACGTCGAACGCCGCTGCCGTGAACGGACGGTGGAAGAACACCGCGGTCCCGAGCGCCACCGCGACGGCGATCGCCAGGCCGGTGAGGTCCGCACGGGTGACGGCGAGGACGTCACCGAACAGGATCGCGGTGACGTCGGTCGCGAAGGACCTCGAGGAGGAGACGATGATCACCCCGAGGGCGAGCATGCCGACGAAGAGCAGCCCGATCGACGTGTCGTACGAGAGCCGGGCCCGTCGGCGGAGTGCACCGACCCCGAGCACCATCACCGCGGCGCTGACGGCGGCGCCCAGTACGACGGGGAACCCGGTCAGCGAGGCGATCGCGACGCCGGGGAGCATGCCGTGCGACAGCGCTTCGCCGAGGAAGGCCATGCCGCGGACGAGGACCCACGTGCCGACGACCGCGCAGAGCACCGCCGCCAGTCCGCCGCCCACGAGGGCACGGACCATGAAGTCGACGGAGAGGGGATCGGTCAGCCAGGTCACGGTCCGAGACGCTACATGAAAATGACTATCGATACTGATAGTGTCCTCAGGTGCCCACGACGACCGACGCCACCCCCCTCCACGTCGCCGGACTCGTCGTCCGGCGCGGCGACCGGACCGTCCTCGACGGGGTCGATGCGACCTTCCCCGTCGGTTCGGTCACCGCGCTGACGGGGCCGAACGGCTCCGGCAAGTCGACGCTGCTCGACGCGCTCGCCGGGGTGGTGACGCCGGATGCCGGGGCGGTGACGCGCCGAACCTCCGTCGGAGTCGCCTACGTGACCCAGTCGCTCCCGCCGAGTGCGCTCCCGCTCACCGTCCGTGCCACGGTCCGCATGGGCCGGTGGTCCGGCCGTCCGTGGTGGCGGCCGCTCGCGCGTGCCGACCGCGACGTGGTCGACGAGCAGCTCGACCGGATGGGGATCGCGTCCCTGTCGGACCGGCCGCTCGACGAGCTGTCCGGTGGGCAGCGTCAGCGGACCCTCGTCGCGCTCGGACTCGCGCAGCGGGCGGGGGTGCTCCTCGTCGACGAGCCCACGGCCGGGGTGGACGCCGAGTCGGGTCGGCTCGTGGTCCGCGCGCTCGCCGACGAGGCAGCGTCCGGCGTCGTGGTCGTGCACGCCACGCACGACCCGACGGTCATCGCCGGAGCGGACCGGGTCGTCCGGCTCGGCTGACGGTGGCGGCGCCGTCCGTCAGGGGCAGGCGACGGCGACGGAACCGGTCGCGGTGGTCTCCGCCGGAGCCGACGCCACCGCCGGAGCCGGAGCCGGAGCCACCGCCGGGGCGGCGCTCGACCGACGGGTCCCCAGGACGACGAGCACGATCGCTCCGACGACCGCCACCCCGCCGGCCAGCCAGAAGTCGACGGCCAGCCCGAACGACGACACCGCGGCGCCGCCGAGCACCGACCCGGCGGCGATGGCGAGCTGGATCGTCGTGACGAACAGCGCGAGCCCGGTCTCGGAGCCCGCGGGCGACGACGTGGACATCCAGGTCTGCATCCCGAGCGGCAGGGCGCCCCAGACCAGCCCCCACACGACGAGCAGGACGAACACCCCCACGACCGAGTGCGCGAGCAGCGGGAGCAGGACGACCGCGCCGGCGAGGACGAACTTCGCCGAGCCGATCGTGCCGAGGACGTTCCGACCGAGGGTGAACCCGGCGGCGAAGTTCCCGACGATGCCCGCGATCCCGAAGACCAGGAGTGCGACGGTCACGGTGTCGGCGTCGACCCCGACGAGGTCCTGCAGGTACGGGGCGATGTAGGTGTAGGCGGCGAACTGCGCGGTGAACAGGAAGGCCGCGGCGATCAGGCCGACCCGGGCGCGGGGGACGCCGAGGAGCGAGCCGAGCGTGCCGAACCGGACGCGCTGCAGCGCGGGGATCCGCGGCAGCATCGCCACCTGCAGCCCGAGCGCGACGAGCCCGAGCACCCCGCCGATCACGAACGCCAGCCGCCACGTGGCGAGGGACGGCACGAGTGCGCCGAGGGGCAGGCTGACGACGGTCGCGACCGAGACCCCGGCGGTGATCAGGGACGTCGCGCGGATCACGGACTCGGGGCGGACGAGCCGTCCGGCGATCCCGGCGCCGATCGCCCAGAACCCGCCGATGCCGACGCCGAGGAGCATCCGGGCCACGAGCAGCACCCAGAACGCCGGCGCCACCGCTGCGAGCGCGTCCGCGACGACGAGCAGCACCGTCAGGCCGACGAGGACCACGCGACGGTCGAGGCCGGAGGTCCACACCGTGACGACCGGTGCGGCGACGGCACCGACGAGGCCGGTCGCGACGACCATGAGCCCCGCGGTGCCGATGCCGACGTCGAGGTCGGCGGCGATGGCGGGGAGCAGGCCGATCGGCAGGAACTCGGACAGGACGAGGACGAACGATCCGAGTGCGACCGACGTGACGCTGAGCCACCCGCGACGCGGTGCTGACGATGTCATGCGGGCGTCAAGCACGCGCCCGTGCGGTCCATTCCCGCGTGACGCGGCGGTTCAGGCGTCGAGCGCGCGGCGGGCGGCAGCCACCACCTCGGCGTCGGTGACGAAGTGCGCCGAACCGTCGTCCGAGCCGCCCATCGGGACGCCCGCACGGGCGCTGCCGGCGGCGGGTCGCTTCGCCGACAGGTGCACCGCAGCCGCCCCGGTCGCCACGAGCGCGGGCACGTCGGCGGGGGTCACGCCGGCACCGGCCATGACCTGCACAGGCCCGGCGGCGTCGACCATGCGTGCGATGGTCGCGGCCCCGGCCGCCGCGGTGGGCGCTGCACCCGAGGTCAGAACCCGGGTGAACCCGAGGTCGGCGAGGGTGGCCGCGGCGGCGACGGGGTCGGCCGCGTGGTCGATCGCCCGGTGCAGGGTGACCTCGGCCGTGGCGCTGACCGAGCGGGCGGCGTCCACGAAACGCCGGAGGGCGTCCTCGTCGAGCGTGCCGTCCGGACGCAGGGCACCGACCACGACGCCCGCCGCCCCGGAGCGCAGGACCGTGCGGACCTCGCGCACCATCAGTTCGACCTCGTCGCGGGTGTGCACGAAGCCGCCGGGACGGCAGCGGACGAGGGCGTGTGCGGGGATGCCGGTCTCGTGGGTCATCTCGACGAGCGCCTGGGACGGCGTGAGACCACCGAGCTCGAGCCCGACGCAGAGCTCGACACGGTCGGCGCCGCCGTCCCGTGCGACGATCGCGCCGGCGGGTGCGGTGACGGCGATCTCGAGGGCGACGGGGGCGGCGGTGGTCACGCGATGGCTCCGAGCGGTTCGTTCGACGGCGGGATGATCCGGGCGCCGAGGTCCGGCGCCGACGGGAACACTCGATCGTAGGGGAACATCGGCCGGACGATCCTGTGGTGTCCGAGCCGCTCGAGGTCCTGGTCGACCCCGCCCGGCGTCAGCGCGAGCATCCAGTCGGCGGCCATGTCGAAGAGCTCCGGCTCGAGGTACCCGATCTTGACGACCACCACGTCGGCGTCCCGCGGGGCGAGGTCGAGGTCGGTGAAGTCGTGCTCGTGGTGGTACGGCTTGCGGAGCGTCGTCAGGATCGCGAACACGCTGCCGACCTGCAGCACCACCTCGGTCTCGGCGTCCCGGTCGCCGTGCTTGACCGCGTGCACGCGGCCGGTCATCGTGATCGGCCCGGCGTGCACGTCGTCGACCTCGGCGCCGGCGGTCACGGTCACGGTGGCGCCGACGCCCGCCTCGACCGCGGTGGCGACGGCTGCCGGCCCGGGGCCGCTCGCGTAGATCAGGACGGGGCCGTCCGGGTCGGCGAACGCCGGGTGCGCGAGCACCTGCGTCAGCCCCCACGTCATGTCGCCCGAGCCGCCCGCCGTCGGGTTGTCGCCGGAGTCGGACACGAAGTACGGCCTCGCGGCACCCGGTGCGAGCGCGGCGGCGAGACACTCGTCGAAGGTGCCGGTCGGTGCGACGAACACGAAGTCCTCGCGGACGTCCCAGAAGGCCCGCGCGAGGCGCTCCGCACCGGCGGCGACGGCGGCCTCGTCCCACCCGGTGACGACGGTGACCGCTCGGTCGCGGGGCTGGTCCGCCCAGGCGTAGCCGACCCAGATCGCGGCGTCGAGCACGCCCTCGGTCCGCTCGACGACCGGCACCTCGGCGTACAGCGAGGCCGCCGGTTCGATGCGGGTCGAGGTCTGCTCGCCGGGCAGGAGGACCGGGATCGGCACCCAGGCCTTCACCGGACGCTGCTGTCCCACGGGCCTGGTGGTGAGCACGTCCACCAGGTTCGAGACGGCGCGCTCCTTCGTCTCGAGGGCGTCCTCGTGCGGGGCCATCCGGTAGCAGGTGACGAGGTCCACCTGGTGGGCGAGCTCCGCCGTGACGTTGCCGTGCAGGTCCATCGACGCCGACACGATGACGTCCGGGCCGATCACCGCGCGGATGCGGCCGAGCAGGTCCGCCTCGGCGTCGTCGAGGTCCTCGACCACCATCGCGCCGTGGATGTCGTACCAGAGCCCGTCGACGTGCTCGGCTGCGACGATCGCCGCCAACCGCGCGACGATCTCCGCCGCGAGCGACTCGTAGGAGTCCCGGTCCACGATGCCGCCGGGCAGCGCGTGACCGATGAGCGCCCCGCGGAAGTCGGCCCGCGCCGACAGCGGCCCGAGGAAGTCGTAGCGCGCCACGACCTCGTCCCCGCGGTCCGGGTGGAACGCCGGCGCGTGGGTCCGGGTCGGCGTGAACGTCGAGGTCTCGATGGCGAGCCCGGCGATCGCGATGACCGGGCGACGGGTGGCGGGTGCGGTGGACACGGGGTCAGACACGGACGTTCCTGTTCCTGGTGGTGGACTGGGGGATGGGCGCGGACAGTTCCTCGAGCGACGCGGCGAGCCCGCGCTGCAGCGCGAACTGGCCCGCACCGACGAGGCCGGCGTCGGCGCCGAGCGAGACGGGCTCGATGGCGAGGTGCTGCGTCATGAGCGGGTGGCAGCTCTCGTACAGCTGGCTCCGCACGGCGGCGATGAACGGGTCGAGCGTGGAGAGGATCCCGCCGAGGTAGACCGCGTCCGGGTTGAAGAAGTTGACGTTCGCGGCGAGCACCTCGCCGAGGTACCGGCCCGCGAGCCGGACGGCGCGCGTCGCCTCGGGGTGGGCGTCCGACGCGAGCCGGACGACGTCGGCGGTCGAGGAGACGTCGACCCCGGCGTCCGACAGGATCCGCACCAGCGCGGCTCCGGACGCGACGGTCTCGAGGCAGCCCGTGTTCCCGCACGAGCACGGGGTGTCGCCCGCGGCGTCGATCCGGACGTGCGTGATGTCGCCGGCCGATCCGGTCGCCCCGCGGTACAGCCGTCCGTCGATGACGATCCCGGCACCGATCGCCGAGCCGGCCTTGATCGTGATGGTCTGCCGCCGGGCGGGGTCCTGCACGGTCTGCTCGCCCGCGGCCATGCAGTTCGCGTCGTTGTCGACGACCGAGGGCAACCCGAAGCGCTCGGTGAGCCACGAGCCCACCGGGAACCCGTTCCACCCGGGCATCCGGCTCGGCAGGTCGACCACGCCGGCTTCGACGTCCACCGGTCCGGGCAGGCTGAGCCCGACGCCCCGCAGCCCGGCGCGACCGCGCTCGTCCGCGAGCCGCTCGAGCAGGGCGGCCAGCCGCTGCAGCCCTGCGGTCGGACCGTCGGAGAGCGCGAACGGGACGTTCGCGACCGACTCGAGCGCGCCTCCCGGCAGCACGATGCCGATGCGGGCGTGCCCACCGCCGACGTCCGCGGCGACCGCGTACTCGTCCGCACCGCCGATGCGGAGCACCTTGCGGGGGCGGCCGCCCGTCGAGACGTCGGTGCCCTCCTCCGCGAGCAGGCCGTGCGACACCAGCTGCGCGACCACGTGGGAGACGGTCGAGGGAGCGGCGCCGAGCAGTGCGGCGATCTCGGTCCGACTGGACGCCTGCCCGGACGCGACGAGCTCCAGGACGCGGGCACTGAGGTCCGGCACGACTTTCTCCAATCCGGCGGAAACGCGGTCGACGAGTGACCGCGAGAGCGAGCCTAGGCGGCAGATCGACCGGTCCACCCTTTCGTCCGAACGGCAGAAACGAACTATTTACACGGAGATGTTTGTTTTTCCAACGGCTTTGGCCATTGACTGTCCCCGTGCCGCTCGGCACGCGTGCTCCACACCCCGAACCTCCCACGCACCAGGAGACACACATGACCAAGCCCCGTCGCTGGGCGCTCCTCACCGGAGCCGCGATCGCCGTGAGCGCGCTGCTCGCCGGCTGCTCCGGAGGCGGCAACGCCTCGTCGAGCAACACGACCGACGAGATCAACTACGCGCTGCCCGCCAACTTCACGCCGAACTGGATCCTCCCGATCGGCACCGCCGCGCACCTCAACACGAACAACGGGTCGATCGCGCAGTCGCTGTACGAGCCGCTCGTCGCCTACGACGGGTCCACCGGCAAGATCGCGTGGAACAAGGCCGGCTCCGTCGCGACCGACGCGACGTTCGCGAGCGACTCGAAGAGCGTCACCGTCACGCTCGGCGACCGGCACTGGTCGGACGGAAAGCCGATCACGAGCCGCGACGTCGAGTTCTGGTTCAACCTGATCAAGGCGAACAAGGACGAGTGGGGCTCCTACTCGAAGGGCAAGGCGCCGGACAACTGGACCTCCTTCAAAGCCGACGACGACACGCACTTCACGATCACGTTCGACAAGGCGTACAACCCGGACTGGATGCTCGCCAACCAGCTGAGCCACATCATCCCGCTGCCGCAGCACGCCTGGGACAAGACGAGCGCGAGCGGCTCGGTGGGCAACGCCGACGAGACCACCTCCGGCGCGAAGCAGGTCTGGAAGTACCTCAACACCGCCGCCGGCAAGATCTCCGACTACGCGAGCGACGACCTGTGGAAGACGATCTCCGGCCCCTACGGCGTGAGCTCCTTCACCACGGCCGGCAAGGTCACCCTGACGGCGAACACGAAGTACGACGGCGGTGAAAAGCCCTCGATCAAGACGGTCAACCTGCTGCCGTTCACGACGACGGACGCCGAGGTGAACGCCGTCCGCTCCGGCGAGGTCGACTACGGCTACATCAACGCCACCGACATGGACCAGAAGTCGTCCTTCACGTCGAAGGGCTACGAGGTGCAGCCCTGGACCGGCTGGGCGATCACGTACATGCCGTACAACTTCAACAACCCCACGATGGGCGCCGTCTTCAAGCAGCTGTACGCCCGTCAGGCCGTCCAGATGTCGATCGACCAGACCTCGCTGTCCAAGGTCGTGTTCAACGGCACCGCCACCTCGACCTACGGCCCGATCCCGCAGGCGCAGGAGTCCGACTACGTGTCGAGCACCCAGAAGGACAACCCGTACCCGTTCAGCACGAAGAAGGCCAAGGCGCTCCTCGAGTCCCACGGCTGGTCGGAGCAGGGCGGCACGATGGTCTGCACCGACCCGGGCACCTCCGACAGCCAGTGCGGCGAGGGCGTCACGAAGGGCACGAAGTTCACGATGAACGTGCTCTCGCAGTCCGGGTCGACCGTCACCGACAACATGATGAGCGCGATCCAGTCATCGCTCGCGAAGACCGGCATCGGCTTCACGATCAAGACCGCGCCGGTGTCGAGCGTCCTGTCGCAGACCCCGACCTGCACGAGCGACGAGGCCAGCTGCGACTGGGACCTCTCGTTCTTCGGTACCGCGGGCAGCTGGTACTTCCCGGCTTACCCGACCGGTGAGTCGCTCTTCCAGACCGGTGGTTCGGCGAACTTCGGGTCGTACTCCAACGCCGACGTGGACGAGCTCATCGACGCCACGACCACCTCGCCCGACCCGACCGCCGTGCAGGACTACAGCGCGGCGCTCGCGAAGGACCTGCCGGTGATCTGGCTGCCGGAGCCCGACTACCAGATCTCGGTCGTGAAGAAGGGTCTGACCGGGTTCGACCAGGACTCGCTCGCGAACTTCCACCCCGCCCAGTGGAAGTGGTCGAAGTGAGACCGTGACCCCGGACAGGAGGCGCGGCGCGCGTCCGACGCGCACCGCGCCTCCCGTCCGTCCCCCAGTCCGGAACCAGACGACGGAAGCCGCATGACCACAGCTCTCTACCTCACCAGGCGCGTCCTGCAGGCGCTCGCGGTGATCCTCATCGTCACGATCGTCGTGTTCTGCCTGCTGCACGCCCTGCCGGGCGGCCCGGCCCGCGGCGTCCTCGGCGTCTCAGCGACGCCCGCGCAGATCGCCGCGTTCAACCAGGCGCAGGGGCTCGACCAGCCGCTGCCCGTGCAGTACCTCCGGTTCCTCGGCCGCCTGCTCACCGGCGACCTCGGTACGTCGTACACGCTCAACGAGGCGGTGTCGCAGCTCATCGCCGAGCGGTTGCCCAAGACCCTCGTCCTCACCGGGATGTCCGCGGTGCTCGGCATCGTGCTCGCGATCCCGGTCGGCATGTGGCAGGCGGTCCGGCGCAACGGCGCGGTCGACTACGCGGCCACGGCCCTGGCGTTCGTGTTCTACTCGACGCCCGCGTTCTTCCTCGGGCTCGTCCTCATCATCGTCTTCAGCCAGCAGCTGCCGTGGCTGCCGTCCCAGGCGCCGAGCGGCAACACCCTCGCCGAGGTCTTCCAGGACCCGGCGGGGCTCGTGCTCCCCGTCGTCACCGGGGCCCTCGCGATGATCGCCGTGTTCAGCCGGTACATGCGGGCCTCGACGCTCGAGAACCTGCAGGAGGACTACGTCCGCACCGCCCGCGCCGGCGGTGCCTCGACTGCGGCGATCCTGCGCCGGCACGTGTTCCGGAACTCGCTCACCCCGGTGGTCGCGATGCTCGGCTACTACCTGCCGGTGCTGTTCGGCGGGGCGCTCGTCACCGAGCAGCTGTTCAACTACCCCGGCATGGGGCTGCTGTTCTGGAACGCCGCGCAGACGTCGGACTACCCGACGCTCCTCGGCTGCGTCCTCGTCATCTCGATCGCGACGGTGGTGGGCACCCTGCTCGCCGACGTCGCGCAGTCCCTCATCGACCCCCGAGTGAAGGCGAGCCGCGCATGAGCGCCGTCACGTCCCCCATCGACGATGCGTCCCCCATCGACGCTGCGTCCACCCACGACGTGAAGGCGAGCCGCGCATGAGCGCCGTCCAGCTGGCACCCGAAGCCCCGGGCGCCCCCGTCACCGTCGCCGCGACCGGGTGGCGCCTCGCCGTCCGCCGCTTCCGCCACAACACCCTCGCCGTCATCGGCCTCGTGGTCATCGTCGTCATCGTGCTGTTCTGCTTCGTCGGCCCGTTCCTGTACCCGACCGACCAGGTCCACACCCAGCTCGACCAGGTGAACCTCGCCCCGAGCGCCGGGCACCTGCTCGGCACCGACGCCGTCGGGCACGACGTCCTCGGCCGCCTGATGTTCGGCGGCAAGGTGTCGCTGATGGTCGGGATCGCCGCCGGGGTCCTCGCCACCGTGGTCGGCACGCTCTGGGGCTCGGTCGCCGGCTACGTCGGCGGCTGGGTCGACGCCGTGATGATGCGTGTCGTGGACGCCGGCATCGCGATCCCCGCCCTCTTCATCCTGCTCGTCATCTCGGCGATCACGACCCCGGGCGTCTGGGGGCTCATCGTGATCCTCGGACTCGTGTCCTGGCTCGTGCCGTCCCGCCTCATCCGGGCCGAGACGCTCACCCTGAAGAACCGTGACTACGTCCTCACCCTCCGGGCGATCGGCGGTTCGCACGCCCGCGCCATCGGCCGCCACCTGCTGCCGAACTCCGTGTCGACGATCGTCGTCGCCGCGACGTTCCAGGTCGCCGACGCGATCCTGCTCGTCGCCTACGTCTCGTACCTCGGGCTCGGCGTGCAGGCACCGGCGACGGACTGGGGTGGCATGCTGTCGGCGGGACTCACCGCCGCGTACTCGGGACGCTGGTGGCTCATCGTGCCGCCGGGTCTCGCCGTGATCCTGGTCGTCTGCGCGTTCAACGCCGTGGGCGACGGGCTCCGGGACGCCTTCGACGTGAGGGGCCGCTGATGTCCATCCTGACCACCACCGACCTCGGGGTCACCTTCCGCACGGAGTCCGGCACGGTCGACGCCGTCCGCGGGGTCTCGCTGCACGTCGAGCCCGGGGAGACCCTCGCGCTCGTCGGCGAGTCCGGTTCGGGCAAGTCCACCGTGGCGCTCGCCGCGATGGGGCTGCTGTCCGGCAACGCCACCGCCACCGGGAGCGCCGTCGTCGACGGTCACGAGATCGTCGGTGCCCCGGAGCCCTCCCTGCGGTCCCTGCGCGGGAACACCGTCTCGATGGTCTTCCAGGAGCCGGCGACCGCCCTCGACCCGCTCACCCGGGTCGGCGCGCAGATCGCCGAGGTCGTCCGGAACCACGGTGACGTCTCCGCCGCCGACGCCGCGGCCAGGGCCGTCGAGCTCCTCGGCCGTGTCGGCATCCCGTCGCCGGAGCAGCGGGCGCGCGCGTTCCCCTTCCAGCTGTCCGGCGGGCAGCGGCAGCGCGTGGTGATCGCGATGGCGATCGCCAACTCGCCGAAGCTCCTCATCGCGGACGAGCCGACGACGGCGCTCGACGTCACGGTGCAGGCGGAGATCCTCGAGCTGCTCCGTCGCCTGGCGGCGGACACCGGCACGGGCGTCCTGCTCGTCACCCACAACATGGGCGTCGTCGCGGACTTCGCGGACCGGGTCGCGGTGATGCTCCAGGGCGAGATCGTCGAGACCGGGAGCGTCGAGGACGTCCTGCTCCGGCCGCAGCACGACTACACGAAGGGGCTGCTCGCCGCGGTGCCGCGGCTCGCCGTCGCGGCGGTCGACGGGCCGGTCCCGACGGCCGCGGCGGCCACGCCCGACGCGGCGGACGGGAGGCACGGTGCGGCCCCGGTGGTCGACCTGCGGGACGTCTCGGTGACCTTCGGGCGCGGGGCGCGCGCCGTCCACGCGTTGCAGGGCATCGACATCGCGGTGCACGCCGGCGAGACCGTCGGCCTGGTCGGCGAGTCCGGCTCGGGCAAGTCCACGGCGGCCCGGGTCGCGCTCGGTCTCGTCGCGCCGACGTCCGGCAGCGTGCACCTGTTCGGCTCCGACCTGCGCACGGCCCGCGGCCGCGACCGCCGGGCGCTGCGGTCCGGCATCGGCGTCGTGCTGCAGGACCCGGTGGCGTCGCTCGACGCGCGGATGTCCGTCGCGGAGTGCATCGCCGAGCCGCTCGCGGTGCACCGGCGGGGCATGTCCTCCGCCGACCGGCGGAAGCGTATCGACGAGGTACTCGACGCCGTCCGGCTGCCCCGCACCCTGGCGTCGCGGGCACCCCGAGAGCTCTCCGGCGGCCAGCGGCAGCGCGTGTCGCTCGCCCGGGCGCTCGTGCTCTCGCCGCGGCTGCTCGTCGCCGACGAACCGACCAGCGCCCTCGACGTGAGCGTGCAGGAGACGGTGCTCGAGGTGCTGCGCGAGCTGCAGGCCGACCTCGGCTTCGCGTGCCTGTTCGTCTCGCACGACCTCGCCGTCGTGCAGCAGTTCGCCGAGCGGGTCGTCGTGATGCGCCAGGGGATCGTCGAGGAGCAGGGCCCGACCGGCGCCACGCTCGTGCACCCGACCACCGACTACACGCGGCGACTGCTCGCGGCGGTGCCCGTCCCCGATCCGGTGGTGCAGCGGCAACGGCGGGCCGAACGGCTCGCGACCCTCGGGGCGGTGACCGCGTGAACGAGGTCGTCGCCGGCGTCGACGTCGGCGGGACGAACACCAAGGTCGTCCTCGCGACCCCGGCGCTCGAGGTCATCGACCGCGTCGACCTGCCGACACCGGCACACGCGGGCGGCGCGGCGATCGTGACGGCCGCCCTCGGTGCCGTGACGGACCTGCTCGACCGGCACCGCGCCTCCGTGACGGGTGTCGGGGTGGGCGCTGCCGGCGTGGTCGACGCGACCACCGGCACCGTGCTCGTGACCGGCAACTCGTTCACCGGCTGGGCCGGGTACGGCGTGACCGACGCGGTGAGCGCGGCCCTCGGCGTCCCCGCGACGCTCGACAACGACGTGAACGCGTTCCTCCTCGGCGAGGTCGCCGCCGGAGCCGTGGCCGGGGAGCCGGACGTCCTCGGCATGACGCTCGGCACCGGTGTCGGCGGCGCCCTCGTGCTCGGCGGCTCCCTGTTCGCCGGACCCCGCGGTGCAGCGGGGGAGATCGGCCACGTCCCCGGCTTCGGCGACGCGGTGTGCACGTGCGGACAGGTCGGCCACCTCGAGACGATCGCCGGTGCCCGCGGGATCGCCGACCGCTACGCCGAACGGACCGGACGACGCGTGACCGTGCGCGAGGTCGCCGACGCCGCTCGCACCGGGGACCCGGACGCCGCCGCGGTGTTCGAGACCGCCGGGTGGGGACTCGCGCGCGCCGCGCTGCTCACGGCGGGGATCCTCGACGTCACGACCATCGTCATCGGCGGCGGGATCGCCCGCTCCTGGGACCTGCTCGAGCCGGCCATCAGCCGGGCCATCGCGCTGGAACCCCCGGTCAGCGGTGCGCCGATCCGGCTGGCACTGTCGTCGCTCGGGTCCGACGCGGTGGCGCTCGGCGCCGCCGCACAGGTGCGGGACCTGGTGCTCGGGACCGCGCCCGCGCGCTGAGGCTGGGGCTGCCCCCGCACGACGAGGAGCCGGCCTGGACCACCTGATCGCGTGGCCCAGACCGGCTCCGGTCGTGGGTGCTGTCGGCGGCTGGGCCGCCGACGGACGGGTCAGACCCGACGGGTCCCGACGCGGGGGAGCAGCAGCCCGAGGACGATCATCGCGACGGCGAGGATCAGGTGCAGCACGTTGTCGGCGCTGTTCAGCGGCACGAAGTTCGCCGGGTCGGCCATGCCGGCGGTGAACAGACCGTAGACGAACAGGACGGCGTAGACGATGCCGCCGACGAGCAGGTACAGGCGCGCGTTGCGCGGCGAACGGGCGGTGACGAGTCCGACGATGCCGAAGAGCAGGTGGACGATGTTGTGCAGCACGGACACCTGGAAGGTGCCGAGCAGGAGTGCCATCGAGCCGTGGCCCGCGACCGACATCGAGCCCATGTCCATCGTGAGACCCGGGATGAAGCCGGCCACACCGACGATGAGGAAGACGATCCCGAAGACGAGTGCGCCCTTCTGGGTCCAGGTGGAGCCGTTGGCGGTGCGGTTCGTTGCTGCGTTGCTGGTCATGGTGCGACCTCTCTCTCATGGGGACCGACACGACGATGCGTCGGCGGGGGCCTTGTTCATGCCCACAGCTCTTTCGTAGCCCTCGCCCGGCTGGTTTGCAGCGTATTGGGCAAGACAGGCCGATTCGCGCTTCACCCAGTTCGGGGGTGCCTGGAACCGCGTCGAGGTGCGGGCGCGCATCGTGGGGGCATGAGCCAGGACGACAAGCGCGACCCGAACACCCTCTACCCGGCGCCGCCGTACCCGGAGCAGGAGCAGTCGCTCCCCGGGGCCGCGTGGAAGATGGACCCGAAGCCCGACCACGGCGAGGAGAGCTACGTCGGGCACGGGCGCCTGCCGGGCTTCCGGGGGATCGTCACCGGCGCCGACTCGGGCATCGGCCGCGCCGCCGCGATCGCGCTCTCCCGCGAGGGCGCCGACCTCGTCCTCTCGTACCTGCCCGACGAGCAGGAGGACGCCGAACAGGTGCGCGACCTGCTCGAGGGCGAGGGGCGTCGCGCGGTCCTGTTCCCGGGGGACATCTCCGACGAGCAGTACTGCACCGACCTCGTGCAGCGGGCCGTCGACGAGTTCGGCGGTCTCGACACGCTCGTCATGGTCGCGGGCCGGATGGACAGCAACGACGACATCCTCACCCTCACGACCGAGCACTTCGACTCGACCTTCAAGACGAACATCTACTCGCTCTTCTGGCTGACCAAGGCCGCCGTGCCCCACCTCGAACCGGGCTCCACGATCGTCACGACCGGGTCCATCCAGGCCAGCACGCCGTCGCCGGACAAGATCGACTACGCCGTGTCGAAGGGTGCGATCAAGCTCTTCACCGAGGCCGTCGCCCAGCAGCTGGCACCGAAGGGCATCCGCGTGAACTCGGTCGCTCCGGGACCGGTGTGGACGCCGCTCCAGCCCGGGTCCGACGACGCCCAGACCGTGGCGCACTTCGGTGAGCAGTCGCCGTTCGGGCGTCCCGGGCAGCCAGCCGAACTCGCCGCGGCGTACGTGCACCTCGTCAGCCCCGAGTCGAGCTACCAGTCCGGATCGACGATCACCGTCGCCGGTGGCACCCCGGCGTTCTAGGAGGACACGATGAGCGGGACGACACACGTGGTCCTCGTCGCGTGGGACCACGCGACGACCGATCCGTCGGCACGGGCCGACGAACTCGCGCGGGAGCACCTGCCCCGGATCGACGGGGTCGAGTCGGTCCGGTCCGGCGAGAGCATCAGCACCGAGGGGCTCGAGGGCGGCTTCGACTGGATGCTCGTCGTGCGCTTCCGGGACCGCGCGGCGCTCGCCGGGTACCTGCCGCACGAGGAGCACCAGCCGGTCGCCGCGTACATCCAGGGCGCGAGCGACCGCGTCGTGGTCTTCGACGTCGAGGACTGACCGCGCCCCGGGCGTCGGAGTCCGCGTCGATGCCGACCCTCCTGGAGGACGGGCCGCTGAGCGGATGGTGACCATCCGACGAACGGGAGGCGCGGTTCGGCCCCGCACCGCGCCTCCCGGCCCGCAGGTCCCTACGATGAGGACGTGGCTGACGCGACCGAACCGACCGTCCTGCTGACCGCCTTCGAACCGTTCGGCGGCGACACCGTGAACCCCTCGTGGGACGCCGCGCAGCGGCTCGCGGCCACCTGGGACGGACCGGCGACACTCGTCGTCGAGCAGCTTCCGGTGGTCTTCGCCGAGGAACGGTCGCGGCTCGCGGCGGTGCTCGCGAAGCACCGGCCCGACGTCGTGATCGCGACGGGGCTCGCTGCCGGCCGGGCCGCGGTGACACCGGAGCGCGTCGCGATCAACGTCATGGACGCCCGGATCCCGGACAACGCGGGCGCGCAGCCGGTTGACGAGCCGATCGACCCGGTCGGAGCGCCGGCGGCGTTCAGCGGGCTGCCGATCAAGCGGATCGTCCGCGACGTCCGGGCGGCCGGGGTCCCCGCTGCGGTGTCCAACACGGCGGGGACGTTCACCTGCAACCAGGTCTTCTACGAGCTCATGTCGTTCGCCGACCGCGACGGGTTCCGCGCCGGTTTCGTGCACGTCCCGGCGACCCCGGACATCGCCGGTGGCGGCCCCTCGCTCGGGCTCGACGAGATCGTCACCGCGCTCGACGCCGTCGTCCGCGCGTCGCTGGACCCGGCGCCGGACATCGTCGCCGAGGGCGGCGCGGAGTCCTGAGCCGCGCCGCCCTCGCCCGTCAGACGAACTGGCGGAAGTTCGTCGACGCGAGGTCGAGCAGCTCGTCGCCGCGACCGGACAGCACGGTGCGGATCGCGTAGAGCGTGAAGCCCTTCGCCTGCTCGAGGGTCACCGCCGGCGGCATCGACAGCTCCTGGCGGTCGGCCTTGACGGACACGAGCGCGGGGCCGTCGTGCGCGAGGGCTGCCGCGAGTGCGTCCTCGAGCTGGTCGGACTCGTCGACGCGGAAGCCCCGGATGCCGATCGCCTCGGCGACCTTCGCGAAGTCCGGGTTCTGCAGCTCGGTGCCGTAGGTGACGAACCCGGCCGCCTTCATCTCGAGCTCGACGAAGTTCAGCGACGAGTTGTCGAACACGACGATCTTCACGGGCAGCTTGTTCTGCACGATCGTGATGAGCTCGCCGAGCAGCATCGCGAGGCCGCCGTCGCCGGCCATCGCGACGACCTGCCGGTCCGGGAACGCGGCCTGCGCACCGATCGCCTGCGGGACGGCGTTCGCCATCGTGCCGTGCACGAACGAGCCGATCAGGCGGCGGCGGCCGTTCAGCGTGAGGTACCGCGACGCCCACACGACGGGGGAGCCGACGTCGGGGATGAACACGGCGTCGTCCGACGCGAGCCGGTCGAGCACCCGCGTGACGTACTGCGGGTGGAGCGGCTTGTGCTTGCCGGCGGGCACGGCCAGGTCGTCGAGCTTGGCGCGGGTCTTGGCGTAGTGCTTGCGGGCGTCCTCGAGGTGCTTGGCGGGTTTCGAGCCGTCGAGCATCGGGATGAGGGCGAGGGCGGTGTCCTTGACGGTGCCGACCAGGCCGATGTCGACCGGGTGCCGCTTGCCGAGCTGTTCGCCGCGGACGTCGACCTGCACGTGCTTCGCCTTCGCGGGGAAGAACTGCTGGTACGGGAAGTCGGTGCCGAGCATCAGGACGACGTCGGCGTCCTCCATCGCGCGGTAGCCGGAGGCGAAGCCGAGCAGTCCGGTCATGCCGACGTCGTAGGGGTTGTCCCACTCGATGTGCTCCTTGCCGCGCAGGGCGTGCACGATCGGCGCCTGCAGGCGTTCGGCGAGTGCGAGGACCTCGTCGTGGGCGCCCGCGACACCGGCGCCGGCGAGGATGGTGACCCGGTCGGCGCCGTTGAGCAGCTGCGCGGTGCGCTCGAGCTCGGCCTGCGCGGGGATGATCCGCGGCGTGGCGCGCTCGATGGTGGTGACCCGGGGTGCGACGGCCTCGGCGAGGAGCACGTCACCGGGGATGACGAGCACGGCGACACCGCGCTGCTCGACGGCGGCGCGCATCGCGATCTCGAGCAGGCGCGGCATCTGGGACGGGTCGGCGACGTACTCGACGTAGACCGAGCACTCGCGGAACAGCTCCTGCGGGTGGGTCTCCTGGAAGTAGCCGGACCCGATCTCCGCCGTGGGGATGTGCGCGGCGATCGCGAGGACGGGGACGCGGGAGCGGTTCGCGTCGTAGAGGCCGTTGATGAGGTGCAGGTTGCCGGGGCCGCAGCTGCCGGCGCAGACGGCGAGTTCCCCGGTGAGCTCGGCCTCGGCGGAGGCGGCGAACGCGGCCGCTTCCTCGTGGCGGACGTGCTCCCACCGGATCGCCCCGTCCTTCCGGAGTGCGTCCGTGAAGCCGTTGAGGGAGTCCCCGGGGAGACCGTAGACCCGCTGGACGTCGTTCTGACGGAGGGTGGCGACGATGTTCTCGGCAACGGTTGTCATGCCCTCGTGTCTAGTCCCGGCGGCTGATCCCTTGCCGTTCGCTGAGCGATCTCTGATCGTCCTGCACCGGACTCCGGGGCCGACGGGGCGCCGCACCTGCGACGATGGGCGGATGTCCGACCACGACCTCCGCCCCCGCCGACGAGTGTCCGACGCGTCCGGGATCCTCGACCGGAGCCGCTACCCGCTCGCGTCGGTGGCGATCGCCGTCGTCGCGGTCGTCCTGATCACGATCGTCGGGTTCACGCTCGGCACGGTCGACCTCGGGCTCTCGAAGGCGCTGAACGGCCTGGACACCGGGGCCCTCGGCGCGTTCACGACCGCGGTCTACCACGTCATCAGCCCCGGCCCGGCGATCGGGATCACCGTCGTGGTGGTCGCGGTGATCTGGTGGCGGACCCGCGACCTGCGTCCGGCACTGGCGTTCGGCGGCACGATCGCGATCACGTGGGTGCCGTCCGCCGTCGTGAAGGAGATCGTGCACCGGGCCCGGCCGGACGTCGCCGTGCTGCCGCACCCGTTCCCCGTGCAGCCGGACCCGGGCTACCCGAGCGGGCACACGGTCTACATCACCGCGTTCGTGATCGCCCTCGTCTGGCTCCTCCGCGACACCCGGTGGCACCGCCTCGTGCTGGGCCTCGGGACCGTGGCGATCGTCGTCGTGTTCTTCGCGGTGTCGATCGACGCCGTGCACTACCCGACGGACGCGGCGGCGTCGATCCTCTGGGCGCTCGCCGTCGCTCCGGGCGTGCGGGTGGTGTGGGTCGACTGGCTGATGCCGAAGATCCCGTTCCTGCGGCCGCGGGGTCCTGCGGCGCAGCGCGAGGTCACGCGCTGAGCGACACCTCACGGGCCGACTGCCGCGTGAACTGTCGCTGAGCGCGAAGCCGCGTGCCGAGCCCGCGCCCGCCCGCCCCCGTGCGCGCCCGCCCCCGCGCGCGACCTTAGGCGCCGACGCCGCGCCGACCGCGCGCCGCCACGAGCGCCACCACGGCGACCACCGCGGCCGCGAGCATCACGACCGCGAGCGGCGCCGCCGTCCCCTCGCCGCCGATGCTCACGAGCGGCGACACGAGCGCCGCGAGCCCGAACTGCAGGGCACCGAGCACGGCCGAGGCGCTCCCGGCAGCCTGCGGCACCGCCCCGAGCGCGAGTGCGGTCGCGTTGCCGAGCACGAGCCCGAGCGACCCCACGGCGGTGAAGAGCGGCACGGCGAGCCAGAACACCGGTGCCGCCGTGACGACCAGCAGGGCGAACGCGACGGTCGAGGCCAGCACGAGCGCGATCCCGAGCGTGAGCACCCCGGTGACCGACCGGGTCGCCGTGAGCTTCGCGGACAGGACGCTGACGCCCATCAGCGCGAGGGCGTTGCAGCCGAAGGCGATCCCGTAGCCCACCGTGCCGAGCCCGAGCATGTCCTGGTACAGGAACGGCGACGCCGAGATGTACGCCATCATCACTGCGAACGCGAAGCCGAACACCGCGGTGTACCCGACGAACGTCCGGGAGCGGAGCGCCCGGACCGGCGAACCCGTCGCGCCGGAGGCCCGTCGTTCGGCGCGCAGGGCGTCACGGCGCGACCGCAGGTGGGTCTCGCGGACCACGGCGAGCACCGCCACGAGCATGAGGACCGACAGCCCGAGCACGATGCCGAGCAGTCCGCGCCAGCCGATCGGCCCGGTCAGCAGTCCGCCGAGCAGCGGTGCGACGACCGGGGCGACCCCGCCGACGATCATCATGAGGGAGAACGCCCGCGCCGCCGGCTTGCCCGTCGCGAGGTCGGAGATCACCGCGCGACCGATCACCATGCCGGCCGCGCCGCCGAGGCCCTGCAGCAGCCGGGCGACGACGAGCACGCCGACGGTCGGCGCGAGGACGGCCGCGGCGCTCGCGGCGACGCACAGCGCGGCGCCGGCGAGGAGCGGCGGCACGCGGCCGAACCGGTCGGACAGCGGCCCGAAGACGAGCTGTCCTGCGGTCACGCCGACGAGGAACGCGGTCAGCGTGAGCTGCACGGTCGTCGCCGATGCCTGCAGGTCGGTGGTCATCTGCGGGAAGGCCGGCAGGTAGAGGTCGGTCGCGAAGGGAGCGACCGCGCTCAGCAGGCCGAGCACGAGCAGCAGGCCGCTGGTGATGCCCTGCTGTCGGGTCGTGGGCGTCGCGGCGTGCGCGCGGATGGAGCCGGTGTCCGTCGTCATGATTATGAAATCATAACTCATTGTCGACGTCGGTAGGGTGACGGCATGGGATCCGCGCCGTCCGACGACCTCCTCGCCGAGCTCGCCGACGTCGTGCTCCGGATCTCGCGCGAGATCGACCCGAACGGCGCCCGGTCGCTCGACATCGTGCCGCTGACCGGTACCGAGGCGCTCGTGATGCGGTGGATCGACCGGAACCCCGGGTCGACCCCGAGTGCGGTGGCCGAGGCGACGGCCCTCAAGCGCAGCAACCTGAGCGTGGCGGTCGGGTCGCTCGTCGCGAAGGGGATGGTCGAGCGTCGGCCCGACCCGGACGACGCCCGGACGGTGCAGCTGTACTCGACCGAGCTCGCCGCGGGCAGCATCGAACGGCTGCACGCGCACTGGGCCGGCATGCTCCGGCAGGCGCTCGGGGGCGATGACGAGGGTGTGGCGACGACGTTCGCCACGCTCACGCGCATCGACGACCACCTGCGCGACGCGACGCGCTGACCGCGACGCGACCGGCTGACGGACGGGAGGCGCGGGTCGGCCGCGCCCCGCGCCTCCCGTCCGTCAGGCGGTGCGGTCCGGCACCTCGTCCGCGATCGGCAGCAGTCGCCGGGCGCCGTGCCCCTCGGCGCCGAGCTGGTCGCCCGGGTTCATCACGAGGCAGGCGTTCAGCGACACGCAGCCGCAGCCGATGCACTGCGTCATCTCCTCCTGCAGCCGCTCCAGCTCGAGCTGCCGGGCGCGGAGCCGTGCGCGCCACCGCTCGTTCAACCGGTTCCAGTCGCGCAGTGACGGCATCCGGTCGGACGGCAGCGTCTCGAACTGCTCCGCGACCTCGCTGAGCGGGATCCCGAGCCGTTTCGCCACCTGGATGATCGCGATGCGCCGCTCGACGTGCCGTGGGTAGAGGCGGGTGCCCCCAGCCGTGCGCTCCGGGTGGATGAGGCCCTTGCGCTCGTAGAAGTGCAGGGCCGACGCCGCGACCCCGGTCCTCGCGACGACCTCGCCGATCGTCAGGAGGTCGGTCGGGCTCGGACGCGGGATCTCCACCATGGTCGAGATCCTAGGTCAGCACCGGAGCCCATCGACATAGCGGTTGACATGCAATTTGATGTGCAATATGTTGAACACCACGAGCCGCGAGGGGCGGCTCCCGACCCGGAAAGGTCCACCATGACCACGATCCTGCAGCCCCGCACCGCCCGTACCACGACCGCCCGAGCGGCCCGTCCCGACGCCGCGAGCACGACGCTCGCCCTCGACGGCGTCCTCGGTCGGCTCGAGCGCACCGCCGCCCGCCTTCCGTACGCACTGGCGGTGCCGGTGATCCTCGTGCACGCGGCACTCAGCACGCTCGCCTACCGCTGAGCGGAGCCGTCAGGGGGTGAGGACGCGCCCGCGCAGGCGCTCCCGGCTGAGCCCCGGCAACGCGATGCCCGTGTCCTGTTCCAGCACGTGCGTCCCCGGCGGCACGATCCGGTCGATCGCGTCGAGGACCTCGTCGTCGAGCACCACCTCGGCCGCCTGCGCGTAGGCGTCGACGTGCGAGATCGTGCGCGGGCCGACGACCACCGACGACACGTCCGGATGGGTCAGCGCGAACCCCACCGCGAGCTCGAGCAGCGTCAGACCGGACTCGTCGGCGAGGCGCCCGAGCCGATCGGCGACCTCGAGCTTCCGACGGTTCGCCGGGGCGCCGACGTCGTACGCGTGCGGTTGCTCGAGCGCGCGTGGCGACCGGGGCTGCGCGGTGCCGTCCCGGTACGCGCCGGCGAGCCAGCCTCCGGCGAGGGGTGCTGCCGCGAGCACACCGAGGCCGAACCGACGGGCCACCGGGAAGGCCGTGCGCTCCGCGGTGCGCGTGGTGATCGAGTACGGGGCGTGGGTCGCGCTCGCGCTCTTCCCGCCGGACCGGAGCCACTGTGCCTCGACGAGCTCCTCGGCGGGGAAGCCCGGGATCCCGAAGGCGCGGATCTTGCCCTGGGTGACGAGGTCCGCGAGCGCGTCGAGCGTCTCGTCGAGCGAGGTCGCCGGGTCCGGGTGCGCGGGCTGGTACAGGTCGATGACGTCGGTGCCGAGGCGCTCGAGGCTGCGCTCGACCGCACGGAACATCCAGCGCCGGCCGTTGCCGTGGTGCGACGGGTCGTGGTCGACCGGGTCGCCGAACCGGACCGCCAGGAACACGTCGTCCCGTCGGTCCCCGAGCGCCGCGCCGAGGACGGTCTCGGTGAGCCCCGCGCCGTCCGCGTCGGACACGTCCACCGCGGTGACCCCGCGCCCGAGCGCCTCGTGGACGAGCCGGACGGCGTCGTCGACGTCACGCTCGGCGACGGACGACACGGCACGCGTCCCGAGGGTCAGCGCGCTGACCGGGGCTCCGGTCCGCCCCATGCGTCGCTGTTCCATGGCCGCCACGATAGGAGGACGCACCCCGCGACGGGCCCGGGTGACGAACCGTTACCGCTGGTACCCTGGGTCCGCTCCACCAACACGCAGTGTGTATCTACCGGCCGTCGGCTCCCCGGCGGACAACGGCGGCACCCGATGGGTCCGCCCCCGAAGCTCCCGGGCCGGGCCGAGAAGGCACACCTCCATGCTCCAGACCAGCTCCACCCCGTCCGCCCCCGCGACCACCGACGACCGGTCCCTCGTCGCACACGCCGGACGCTGGTACTTCCCCGTAGCGTTCGTCGCCCGGCTCCCGTTCGCGATGATGGTCGTCGGCGTGCTGACGCTCGTCGTCTCCGCCCGTGACTCGGTCGCCCTCGGCGGTGTGAACTCCGCCTCGGTCGGCATCGGCGCCGCGGTCTTCGGCCCGCTCGTCGGTGCCGCCGCGGACCGCTTCGGGCAGCGGAACGTGCTCGTCCCCGTCGGTCTCGGGAACGCCGTGCTGCTCGGGGTGTTCCCCTTCGTGGTGGACGGCACGGCGCCGGACGTCGCGGTGCTCGCGCTCGCGTTCTGCATCGGCGCCTCGGCACCGCAGGTCGCCCCGATGTCCCGGACCCGGCTCGTCGCGATCATCGGGCAGCGGATGGCGCCCGCACGTCGGAGCAAGGTCCTGAGCGGCACGATGGCCTACGAGTCCGCCGCCGACGAGACGGTGTTCATCATCGGGCCGTTCCTCGTCGGGATCCTCGCGAGCGCGATCGCCCCGTGGGTCGCCGTCGCCGGTGCCTCCGCGCTGACGTTCGTGTTCGTCACGGCGTTCGCGCTGCACCCGACCGGCAAGCTCGTGCTCGGCCGCCACGAGGAGCTCGAGCAGGCCCCGGCGCGCCAGCTCCTCCGCCCCCGACTCGTCGTCGTCGTGGTGGGGATCCTCGGTGTCGGCCTGTTCTTCGGCGCGACCCTCACCTCGCTCACCGCGTTCATGGAGACGCACGGCGAGCCGTCGCAGGCTGGGCTGCTCTACGGCCTGATGGGCATCGGCTCCGCGGGGCTTGCGCTCGGCTCGGCGGCGTTCCCGCGCGGCTTCGCCCTCGGGTGGCGCTGGCTCGTGTTCGGCGTCGTGCTGCTCGGCGGCGCGGTCTGGTTCTCGCAGGCCGGTTCCGTCGTCGCCGTGGGCGTCGTGCTCGCGGTGATGGGCATCGGCATCGGCCCGACCCTGGTCGCGCAGTACAGCCTCGGCTCCGACCGGTCGCCCGTCGGCCGCTCGGCGACCACCATGACGATCCTCGGCTCCGCGGTCATCGTGGGCCAGTCGGTCGCGTCGGCGATCACGGGCGACGTCGCCGAACAGCACGGAGCCGGTGCCGCGATGCTGTTCCCTGCCGCGTCCGCGGCGATCGTCGTGCTCGCCGCGGTGGCGAACCTCGTGCTGTCGCGTCGCGCACACGCGTGACCGCCTGACGGTCCGGAGGGACGGTGCGGGCCCGCACCGCGCCTCCAGGCCGTCAGCTCGTCACGACTCGGTGTCGTCGACGAGCAGGTCCTCGTGGCGGTAGTCGTCCGCCCGCAGGCCGGCCCGCGCGATCATGTGCGTCGACACCGGCACGAGGAACAGCTGGAACACCATGATCGGCAGGACGACCCACAGCGCGGTCCACGTCCACACGGCGACCACGACCGCGGCGAGGGTGAACGCGAGCCCGAGGACCTGCGGCTTCGCCATGGCGTGCAGCCGGACGAGCGGGTCGGGGAACCGGACGATCCCGACCCCGGCGCCGAGTGAGAGCACCGACCCGACGAGGAGCAGGGCGAGCGCGATCCACGCGCGAACCCCGGCGCCGTCGATGAAGCCCTGGATGATGTCGATCACTGGGGACGCTCCTGCTCGTCGGCGTGCTCGGGCGTGGTCACGGTCAGGCCCTCGTCGGACGGGTCCGAGGACGGTGTGACCGCACGCGCGACGGCGATCGTGGCGAAGACGCTCGTCGCCGCGATGACGACGAGGACGGGGACGGCGGTCAGGTCCCGCCGGACCACCATCGCGGCGCCGATCACGACGAGGGCGGTCGTCAGCACCATGTCGGAGCCGATCATCCGGTCGAGGATCGTCGGACCCCGCACGATGCGGAGGACCGCGAGCACGAGGGTGGCACCGAGGAGCGCGAGCACCAGGGCGATCCCGATCCCCATGACGACGACTGCGGCGCTCATCGCGTGACCTCCGGCAGGGGTTCGGACAGTTCGGAGAGGTCCTGCTTCGACCCGAGCGCGCGGATGACGAGCGTCTCGATGCCGAGCGCCTCGCGGCGGGCCGCCTCGACCTGCTCGACCCGCTCGGTGTCCAGCACGTGCAGCAGCAGCCGCCGTCGGCGCAGGTCGACGTCGGCGACGTAGGAGCCGGGCACGAGCGAGATCGCGAGCGTCGCCAGGGTGAAGGTCATCTCGGACGTCGTGTGGAGCTGCACGAGCGTGATCGAGCTCCGGCGGACCCCGCGCGGACGCAGCGCGACCCAGGCGACCCGGAACGAGGCGAGCACGACGAGGCCGGACCAGACGACGAGGAACCACGCCGCGTGCGGGATCGAGAACCGGGCGGACAGCGGCACCGGGGGCAGCGGGAGCAACTGCGTGACGAGGAGCGCGACGACGATCCCGCACAGCAGGGTGAGCGGCGTCCACGAGCCCCAGAGGAGCGCCCACAGCACGGTGAGCCCGGCGACGAGGGGGACGTCGTAGCGCCACGCGACGGCGATGCGCCGCGCGTTCGTGATGCGCCGGGTGCTGTTCGCGGTCACCGGTCACCCCTGAGCACGGCCTGCACGTAGCGGTCCGGGGACTCGAGCGACTCCGCCGCGCGGGTCGCGTAGCCGTACAGCGGACCGGCGACGACGGTGAGGGCGACGGAGCCGAGCACGGCCACGGTCGTGACCCCGACGAGCATGCGCGGCAACCGGACGTGGGTGGGCGCCTCGCCGACGCCGCCCTGCGTGGCCGTCGGTGCGGTCTCCGGACGGGAGGCGCGGCTCGCGTGCGGTGCGTCGGTGACCGTCACCGAGCCTCCCGGGTGGAAGGCCTTGCCCGTCTCCTCGGAGACGGTCAGGGGCGCCGGTTCCGGCGACCGCAGGTGGGCGTGCGGCTCCGCGACGCTCGCGTGCGGGGCCGCTGCCTCGGCCGCGGGCTTCGGCCGCCAGAAGGCGGCGTCCCAGACGCGCATGAGCGCGTACAGGGTCAGGAGGCTCGTCACGACACCGGCGGCGATGGTCGCGTACGCCAGCGGTGAGCCGTCGATCGCCGCGGCGCGGAAGAGCCCGAGCTTGCCGATGAAGCCGGAGAACGGCGGGATGCCACCGAGGTTGAACGCCGGCACGAGGTAGAGCGCGGCGAGCAGCGGCGCGGCCTTGAGCAGTCCGCCGAGCGATCTCGTCGAGGTCGTGCCGCCCACGCGCTCCATCAGGCCGGAGACCAGGAAGAGCGTCGTCTGCACCACGATGTGGTGGACCGTGTAGAAGACCGCGGCGGCCGTCCCCGCGACCGAGCCGAGGCCGACGCCCATGACCATGAACCCGATGTGGCTGATGAGCGTGAAGGACAGCAGTCGTTTCACGTCCGTCTGCGACACCGCACCGAGCACGCCGACCACCATCGTGAGGATCGCCACGATGAGCAGCACCGTGTTCAGCTGCGGTCTCGGGAAGATGATCGTCTCGAGCCGGATGATCGCGTAGATGCCGACCTTGGTCAGCAGGCCCGCGAACACCGCCGTCACCGGGGCCGGGGCGGTCGGGTAGGAGTCCGGCAGCCAGAACGCCAGCGGGAACACGGCCGCCTTGATGCCGAACCCGATGAGCAGCATCGTGTGGAGGAGCAGCTGCACGTGCTCCGGCAGCCCCGCCACCCGCTCGCTGATCTGGGCGATGTTGACGGTGCCCGTCGCGCCGTACACGAGGCCGATCGCCGCGAGGAAGATCGCCGACGCGATGAGGCTCGTCACGATGTAGGTGGTGCCTGCTCGCACGCGCTGCTCGCTGCCGCCGAGGGTGATGAGCACGTAGCTCGCCACGAGCAGCATCTCGAACGCCACGTAGAGGTTGAAGAGGTCCCCGGCGATGAAGGAGTCGAGGACCCCGGCCGCGAGCACGAGGTAGGTCGGGTAGAAGATCGTGACCGGTGCCTCGCCGTCGTCGGCCGCGAGCCCCTGGCCGATCGAGAAGAGCAGGACGATCAGGAGCACGCTCGCGCTCACCGTGAGGAGCAGGGCGCTCAGCCGGTCGACGACGAGCGAGATGCCGTACGGCGCGTCCCAGCCGCCGACCTGCACCACGAACGTGCCGTGCTGGTCGACGAGCACCATGAGCGTCGCGGCGACGGCCAGGGCGACGACGAGCACCACGACGGTGATCGCGCGCTGGAGCTTCTGGTGGTTGAGGAGTCCGAGCGCGACCGCGGCACCGAGCAGCGGGACGAGGACGAGGAGCGGGACGAGCCAGGTCATCGGGTCGCCTCCTGTTCTGCGTCGGTGGTGGTCTCGGGGTCTTCGTCTGCCGGTTCGTCGCGTTCCCGGCCGATCGCGACGTCGGCCTCGTCGACCTCGACCTCGTCGGCGCGGGAGAGCTTCCACGAGCGGTGGATGAGCGCCAGCAGGAAGGCGCTCACCGCGAACGTGATGACGATGGCGGTCAGGGCGAACGCCTGGGGGAGCGGGTCGGTGATGCCCTCGGACGACTTGCCGATCGGCGGGTTCCCGGCGGCGCCGGACATCACGAGCAGCAGCAGGTTCAGGGCGTTGCCGAGCAGGAGGAACCCGAGCAGCATCCGGGTCAGCGAGCGCTCGAGGAGCAGGTACACCCCGCAGGAGAACAGCACCGCCATCGCGATGACGAGCACGAGGGTGACGGTCATGTGGCGCTCCCTTCCGGGGTGGGGGCTTCGGTGGCGTCCCGCACGGGCGTCGCGGACTCCTCGAGGCGCTGCCGGTCGACCTCGGCGCCGAGGCTGCGGAGGACGTCGAGCACGAGGCCGACGACGACGAGGTAGACGCCGATGTCGAAGAACGTCGCGGTGACGAACTCGACGTGGCCGAGCACGGGGACGGTGGCCTCGAAGAACTCGGAGTACAGGGCCTCCTTGCCGAAGAACATCGGTACGAGTGCGGTGATCGCGGCGGTCGCGACGCCGAGGCCGAGCAGGCGACCCGCGCGCACCGGGGCCGCGGCGCCGAGCTCGGCCGGGCCGCCGGCCAGGTACCGCGCCGCGAGGGCGATGCCCGCGACGAGCCCGCCGGCGAACCCGCCACCCGCCGCGTTGTGTCCGGCGAAGAGCAGGTAGACCGACAGCACGATCAGGCCGTGGAACAGCAGCCGCACCACGACGTCGAGCAGGGCCGAACGGCCGGTCGGGATGGCAGCGCTCGTCGGCAGCCAGGCGCGGGGTTCGCCGTCCGTGCGCTCCTCGCGGCCCGGGGCGAGCCGGGCCGGCAGGTCGCGGAGGCGGGGGAGGGTGTCCTCGCGGGAGTTCACGAAGATGAGGCTCGCGACACCCGTCGCGGCGGCGACCACGACCGTCAGCTCGCCGAGGGTGTCCCAGCCGCGCAGGTCGACCAGGGCGACGTTCACCACGTTCAGACCGTGCCCGAACGAGCTCGTCAGCGCCGGCAGGTCCGGCCAGAGCGGTCGGGCGGTGCGGGCCGACGCCGAGACGACCACGACGACCGCCAGCGTCAGGCCGGCCAGCCCGGCGAACAGCGCCCGCGCGATCCGGAACCGCGACGGGTTCGCCGTGTTGATCCGCGGGGGCAGCCGACGCAGGACGAGCACGAAGGCGATGAGGGTCACGGTCTCGACCACGAGCTGGGTCAGGGCGAGGTCGACGGCGCCGTGCAGGACGAACAGCACGGACATGCCGTAGCCGGTCACGCCGACGAGCACGGCGGCGGCGAAGCGGGTCTTGGCGGTCAGGACGGCGATCGCGGCGATCGACATGACGATCACGACCGGGACCTGGCCCCACGAGTCGGCGAACCGGACGTGGAACGCCCACGGGCCGCCGACCACCAGGTTGACGAGCGCCCCGGCGACGAACACCGACAGGATGACGGTCAGGTAGTAGGGGAGCGAACCGCGCTGGAGGCCGGCGGTGAGGCCGGTCGCCACGCGGTCGAGGCCGCGCATGAGGTGGCGGTAGGTGCCCGACGCGCTCGGCGATCCGGCGAGGCGGTGCTGCAGCGCCTCGACCGGGCGGCGCAGGGCGAACAGTGCGATGCCGCCGAGGAGCGTCACGGCGGACAGGCCGAGGGCCGGCTCGAGTCCGTGCCAGAGGGCGAGGTGCGGGACCTCGCCGTCGAGGGCCGCGGTGTGTGCGGCGGGCTCGATGCCGAGCGCGACGAGGGGTGTCGCCACCCCGAGCGCGAGGCCCGTGACGGCGAGCACCGACGGCACGACGCCGAGGCCGTGCAGCCCGTGCGGTTCGGTGTCGGGGACTCCAGGCTTCCGCCCGAAGGCACCCCACAGGAACCGCAGCGAGTACGCCACGGTGAGCACCGAGCCGATCGTGACGCCGACGAGCGCGATCCACGCCCAGGCGGCGTCGGGGCCGTGCAGCGAGTCGATGAAGCCGGTGAGCACGGCCTCCTTCGCGACGAACCCGATCGTCGGCGGGATGCCGGCCATCGACAGCAGGGCGAGGACGGCGACGACGGTGGTCCAGGGCATCCGCCGGCCGAGCCCGCTCAGCTTCGCGAGGTCGCGGGTTCCCGTGACGTGGTCCACCGCGCCGACGACGAGGAACAGGGTGGACTTGAACGCGGCGTGCGCGACCAGCAGTGCCACGCCGCCGAGGGCGACCTCGGGAGCACCCCACCCGGCGGCGAGCACGAGGAACCCGAGCTGGGCGACCGTGCCGTAGGCGAGCAGGAGCTTGATGTCGGTCTGGCGGAGCGCGCGGTACCCGCCGATGAGCATCCCGAGCACGCCGAGCACGGTGATCGTCTCGCGCCAGCCGCCGAGCAGCGCGAACGCGGGGGCGAGCCGGGCGACGAGGTAGATGCCGGCCTTGACCATCGCCGCGGCGTGCAGGTACGCGCTCACCGGGGTCGGTGCCGCCATCGCCGCCGGGAGCCAGAAGTGGAACGGCACGATGGCGGACTTCGTCAGCGCACCGAGCAGGACGAGCACGACGGACACCGAGACGATCGTCCCCGACGGCGGGTCGGCGACGATTCCGGAGAGCGACGTCGTGCCGGCGGTGACCGACAGCACCACCAGACCGGCGAGCATCGCCAGGCCCCCGGCGGTGGTGACGACGAGCGCCTGCATCGCCGCCGCACGACTGGCGCGCTTCACCGAGTCGTGCCCGATCAGCAGGTAGGAGAAGACCGTCGTCGCCTCCCACAGGACGAACAGCACGATGACGTCGTCGGCGACCACGAGCCCGTACATCGACCCGGCGAAGGCGGTGAGGACCCCGGCGAACCGGCCGAGCCCCGGTTCGTCCGGACTGAAGTACGAGGCGCAGTACACGAGGACGAGCGCTCCGACCACGCTCACCACGAGGGCGAGGACCCACGACAGGGCGTCCATCCGCAGGGCGATCGCGAGGTCGAGCTGCGGCACCCACCGGAACCGCTCGGTGACCCCGCCGTCGAGCGCCGGACCGGTCTGCACCACGGTGATGACCGCGGCCGCTGCCGGTGCGAGGGCCGCGACGTGGAACACACGGCGGCCGAGGACGGGGGTCAGGGCGGGGACGATCAGGGCGACGATCGCGAACGCGACGAGGACGATGACCATCGGGCACCTCCTCGGGGTCGGGCTGCAGTCCGGCTCACTGGGCCCTCACAGCCTACGGAGAGGGGGATGTGGAGTTCCTGAGTGGGCGGACAGGGAGGCCGATCGAGGATCAAGCTTCCAGCACCACTCTGCCCGTCTGCCCGCCGCCCTGTCCGGTCCGGTCTCCTCGGATCAGCGGCCGTACGCCCGTGCCGGGATCTGGGTCGCGAGCTTGCCGCCGGACACGTCCAGCAGCGTGCCCGTGACGTACCCGGCGGCGTCGCTCGCCACGAACACGAGCAGGTCGGCCACGTCGTCGGCGGTCTCCCACCGGCGCAGCGAGAGCGTGTCGAGGAGCCGGTCCTGCGCCGCGGTCGGCATCGTCTCGAACCCGTTCATCGCCGTCGGCACCATGCCGGGCGCGTAGGCGTTCACGGTGATGCCCCACGGCCCGAGCTCCGACGCGAGCACCCGGGTGAACGCCACGACGGCCGACTTCGACGCCGCGTAGGCAGCGCTGCCGACGCTCGGCACGATCGCCGCGAAGGACGCCGCGTTGATGATCCGTCCGCGGCCGGCTCGCTGCATCACGGGCGCGACGGCCTGGCTCACCAGGAAGGTCCCGCCCACGTTCACGTCAATGCAGCGCCGCCAGTCGTCCCACCCGAGGTCCGCCACGGCGCCCTCGACGTTGATGCCGGCGTTGTTGACGAGGACGTCGATCGTCCCGTGGCGTCGGACGACCTCGTCCACCGCGCGGCGGACCGAGTCGGGGTCGGCGACGTTGCACACGATCCGGTCGACCGGCGGCGCACCGGCGGACCGGTCGGCCGCGGACACCCCGGCCCCGGCCACGGACACCCCCGCCCCGGCACCCGCCCCGGCCGATGTCCCGGCGCCGGTCCCGCTCGCCTCCGGCCCGTCGAAGGCCAGGTCGAACGCGACGACCCGGCACCCCTCGGCGTGGAACCGGGCGGCGAGCACGGCACCGATGCCGCGGGCCGCCCCGGTCACGACGACCACGCGGTCGGTCAGGTCGAGGTGCATCGTCGCTCCCGTCGTCGTGCGGTCGTGGTCCGACCGCGCTGGAATAGGCATACCATTCCCGCATGGATGGTGCACGTGTGCTCTGGGTCACCGGCGGCGGCAGCGGGATGGGGGCGGCGAGCGCCCGCGCGGCCGCCCGCGACGGGTGGACGGTGGTGCTGAGCGGCCGCCGGGCGGACCGGCTCGCCGAGGTCGCGGACGCGATCCGCGACGCGGGCGGGACGGCGGACGTGCTGCCACTCGACGCGGCTGACCCGGACGCGGTCGCCGCGGCCGGCGAGACCCTGCTCGCCCGGCACGGACGGCTCGACGGGCTCGTCCTGTCGGCCGGGCTGAACGCGCCCAGGCGTCGCTGGGACGACCAGTCGCTGTCGGACGTCCGCGCGGTGATCGACACCAACCTCACCGCGGTCGTCACGGTCCTCGACCGGGCGCTGCCCGCGCTGCGCGCGTCCGGCGGGACCGTCGTCGTCGTGTCCTCGTACGCCGGCTGGTCGTTCCAGCCCGGTGCCGGGGTCGCGTACTCGGCGTCGAAGACCGCGCTCGGCTCGGTCGTGCGGACCCTCAACCAGCAGGAGGCCGCGCACGGCGTCCGAGCGACCCACCTGTGCCCGGGTGACGTCGCCACCGACTTCCTCGACCAGCGGCCGTCGGTGCCGGACGCGGCCGCCCGTGCGGTGATGCTCCGACCGGACGACGTCGCCCGCGCCGTGTCCTTCGTGCTCGAGGCGCCGTCGCACGTGCGCGTCGACGAGCTCGTGGTCAGTCCGGTGTCGCAGCGGTGATCTTCGACCGGGTGCTCGACGGGCTCGGCACCGCGATCGTCGACGGGTCGCTGCCCCCGGGGCACCGCGACAGCATCGACGGGTTCGTCTCCCGCACCGGGTCGAGCCGCAGCATCGTCCGCGAGGCCGTCCGCGTCCTCGTCGGCCTCGGGCTGCTGAGTGCGGGTCGGCGGGTCGGGCTCCGGGTCCTGCCGGCCTCGGAGTGGGACGTGCTCGACCCCCGCGTCGTCCGGACCGGTGGCGGCGGCGAGGCGGTCGGCGGCGGCGAGCAGCGCCTCCTGGCTCGCACGCTGCGACGCGTCGGACG
>NZ_JBFPFM010000030.1:0-37700 GCF_047977705.1 Curtobacterium sp. LFS084 | reverse complement strand
CGTCGCTGTCGTACGACGTCGACGATGTCGTTCGGCGTCAGCAGCGTCAGCGTCGGGGCGGCCCGCCCCCCCCCCCCCCCCCCCCCCCCCCCCCCCCCCCCCCCCCCCTCCTGTCTGTCATGCTCTCCACAGGGACCGATGGGCGGTCCGGACCGGGGGGACCATGACGTCGACCGAGCACACCACCGTCCGCGAGCGGACCGGCCTGTCGGCGCGCGCGGTGCTCGCGCTGTGCGTCGTCGCCGCACTCGTCCTGCTCGCCGGCCTCGTGGTCGTCACGTCGTCCCCGGACCGGCTGCGCGCGCTCGGTGCGAGCGGCTCGTGCGGCGGCTGGTCCGACGACGAGATCGGACGTGACGAGACCCGGATGAGCGCAGGGTTCGTGATCCGGAACCCGATGGACCGTCCGGTCACGCTCCGGGGAGTCAGCGCGACGTGGGACGCCAGGATCCGCTCGGTGCACATCGTCCTCGCGGAGAAGGTCCGCGGTTCCGGGACGGGTGCGATCTACGGCAACACCGCGGACGTGATCGAGGGAGCCCGGGTGCTCGAGGCGGACGGCGCGGTGATCGCACCGCACCACGACGTCCGGGTCGTCGCCGAGATGCGGGCGGTGAGCATGGCGCACGGCGGGCACCTGACCGGACTCCGGGTCGTGACGCGTGGGCCGCTCGGGACGCTGCAGACGCAGGACCTGTCCGACGTCACGCTCGGGATGACGACACCCCGGTCCGACAGCTGCTAACCGCGGTGACTACGCGACCGGGTCGATGAGCTGCGGGCCGTCGTTCCGGACGCTGTTCACCGCGCGGGAGACCTCGTACTGTTCGAGTCCCGCCGCGACCGTCAGCGACTCGTGGTCGAGCAGGGCGAGCAGGTCGTCCTGCCCGAGACCGCCCTGGTCGGTGTCCAGCCAGGCGTCGTAGCCGTCCGGGGTGAGGAATGCCGGCATCCGGTCGTGCACCTCACCCGGGGCGACATGGGCGTCCCGCGTGATGATCGCCAGCGACAGCCGCCACTTGTCCGGGTCCCCGTCGGGCTTCGTCGGGTCGGGCCACGCGCTCACGACCCCGGCCATCGCGAGGGCACCGCCGGGTTCGTGGACGAAGTGCGGTTCCTTGCCGTCGTCGCGCACGACCCACTCGTAGTAGCCCTGCGCGGGGACGATGCACCGGTTCGTCGCGAACGCCCGCTTGAACATGCCGCTCGTCGCGACCGTCTCGATGCGGGCGTTGATCGGCTTCGGGCGCTGCTTCTGGAAGTCCTTCGCCCAGCTCGGCACGAACCCCCAGCTGATCTGCGGGAGCTCGCGGTGCCCGTGCCGCTGCCGGACCGCGAACACCGGGTCGGTCGGCGCGACGTTCCAGCTCGGCACCAACCCGGTGCCGACCACGCCGGTGTCCGCGTCGACGTGCTCGGTCCGATCGGCGAGCGCACCGATGAGTTCCGGCAGCAGATCGGCCGTGGTGTCGGAGACGACGAACCTTCCACACATGCGCCCAGTGTGCCCGGCGCCACCGACACGCGTTCACTCGCCGGGCAGGGCCAGCTTGCTGCCGCTCGGACCGTCGGGACGCCCGCGACGCGGTGCCGGCGGGACCGGCGGCAGCGCCTCGGCCTCGACACGGAGCTGCTCCTGGCGCCCGAGCGTCCGTATGCCGATGATGCCGGTGCCGGTCGTGACCATGATGGAGACGAGCCAGACGCCCGGGAACAGGATCACGCGGTCGCTGTCCCCGGGGGATGCGACGTCCAACACCAGGGTGCCGAGGACGATGCCGATCCACCCACCCGTGAGGAACAGTGAGCGGTACGTCGAGCGGACGAGCAGGTCGCGGGTCTCGGGCATGCCCTGCAGCACCGCGTCTCGATGCTCCGGCGCGACCGGGGACGGGCTGTGCCGGTAGTACCGGGCGACCGCCTCCTGCGTGCGCCACCCGATGCCGGGTACAGGCGGGATCGTCCACCCTCGCGGGCCGATCGGCGTGAGGGCGGCGCCCACGCAGCCGATGCCCGCCGCGCCCGAAACCGCGACGACGATCCCAGCGGCCACCGGGACGTCACCACTCGACCGCTCGACGACCGCCGCGAGCACCAGGAGCCCCACCAGCGCGACGAGCGCGACGACGATCCCGACCCGTACGACACGACGGTGCACCCGTCGGTCGACGAGATCGGGCAGACGCCGGCGGTACACCTGCCACCCGAGTCTGAACACGAGGTTCCGTCTACTCCACGAAGCTGACAGCGGCAGGGCCCGGACACGCCCGACGCGCCGACACCCGCGGGCAGCGACCGCCCGCCGTTCCGCGCCGCTCCAGGGATCGTCCAGGAACGCACGGTGCGCTCGTGTCATGAGTCTCGACATCGTCTACACCGCCGCCGCCCACGCCACCGGAGGCGGCCGGGACGGCCACGTGCGGAGCGAGGACGACCGCCTCGACCTCGACACGCGTCCGCCGCAGGAGATGGGCGGCAGCGGCGAGGGCACGAACCCCGAGCAGCTGTTCGCCGCCGGGTACGCCGCGTGCTTCCTCGGTGCGCTGCACGCCGCCGGCAAGGAGTTCGGCGTCGACACCACCGGCGCGGAGGTCTCGGCCGAGGTCGGCATCGGCGGCACCGGCAACGGCGCCTTCGGGCTCGCGGTGGAGCTCGACGTCTACGCGCCGGCCGCGGCACCGGAGCAGCGGCAGCGCCTCGCCGAGCGCGCGCACGAGATCTGCCCGTACTCGAACGCCACCCGCGGCAACATCACCGTCGCGCTGTCCGTCGTCGACTAGCGTCCCTCCCGTGGTCACCGACGCGACGCGCTGCCCCTGCCTGAGCGGCAACCCGTACGGCGAGTGCTGCGGACCGCTGCACGCCGGCGCCGCGGCTCCGACGGCCGAGCGGCTCATGCGGTCCCGGTTCAGCGCGTTCGCCCTCGGCCTGCCCGCGTACCTGCTGGAGACGTGGCACCCGAGCACCCGTCCGGCGACCCTCGAGCTCGACCCGGCGCAGCGCTGGACACGGTTGGACATCCTGTCGACGCGGGCCGGCGGGCCGTTCGACGCCAGCGGCACGGTCGCTTTCCGTGCCTGGTGGCGGACCGACGACGAGCGGGGCACACTCGAGGAGACGAGCGACTTCGTGCGCGAGCACGGCCGGTGGTCCTACGTGGACGGCACGGTGGCCTGAGCGCGCGTCCCCAGACAGGAGCACACCGTGCCGGACCGTGACCTCGCCGCCTTCGGCGCCCGCACCGCCGCCGCCGAGGTCGTGGCGGATCTCGACCTCGGCGGGCGGACGGCCGTCGTGACCGGCGCGGCGTCCGGCATCGGCGTGGAGACGGCCCGGGCGCTCGCCGGCGCGGGTGCAGCCGTCACCCTGGCGGTCCGGGACGTGGCGGCGGGGCACCGGGTCGCTCGGGACATCGCGCACACGACCGGACGCGCCGCCCCCGTCGTGGCGGAGCTGCACCTCGACGATCCGGCGTCCGTCGAGGCCTTCACGGCCGCGTGATCCGGGCCGCTCGACGTCCTGGTGGCCAACGCCGGCGTCATGGACAGCCCGGAGTCGTACACGTCGGCGGGGTGGGAGTCGCAGTTCGCCACGAACCACCTCGGGCACCTCGCCCTGGCGCTCGGACTGCACGGCGCGCTCGCCGCCGCACCCCGGGCGCGGATCGTCGCGCTGTCGTCGAGCGGTCACGGCAGCTCGCCGGTGGTGTTCGACGACCTGTTCTTCCGGCGACGCCCGTACGTGCCCGGTCTCGCCTACGCCCAGTCCAAGACGGCGAACGTCCTCTTCGCGGTCGAGGCCGGGCGCCGGTGGGCCGACGACGGGATCACCGCGAACGCGTGCATGCCCGGCGGGATCTGGACCGGCCTGCAGAAGCACTGGGACCCCGAGGTCCTCGCGGCGACGAAGGCCTCGGCCGCGGACGTCGTGAAGACCCCGGAGCAGGGTGCGGCGACGTCGGTGCTGCTCGCGACGGCGCCCGAGCTCGACGGCGTCACCGGCCGGTACTTCGAGGACTGCCACGAGGCGACGGTCGTCGACCGCATCACCGACGGCCTGCACGGTGTGCTGCCGTGGGCGCTCGACCCAGCCGCCGCCGAGCGACTCTGGGACGTGTCGGTCGCGCTGCCCGACGCCGAGGCACGGTCCCGTCGCTGACGGTCGGGCGGCCGCTCAGGCCCCGATGATCTCCGGCAGGCCCACGGAGGCGCGCATCGCCCGCCGCACGTCGGCCTCGGCGGGCAGGAGCTCGTCCTGGTCACCGCTCAGGAAGAACCGGATCTGCCCGAGCGCCTGCTCGGCGAGCATGTCGAGCCCGTTCAGCACGCGCCCGCCGGCATCCGCCCACCGTGAGGCGACGGCGGTCGGCCACGGCTCGTAGGCCACGTCGAACAGCACCGCGTCGGGCCCCGACGGCACGAGGTCGAGCCCGTCCGCCGCACCGCCCGGCAGCGTCGAGACGACGAACCCGTGGCGGGTCCCCGGCAGCTCGGTCAACGGGAGCACCTCGAGCGGGACCCCGAGCCGCACGGCCAGCTCGACGAGGTGTCCGGCCTTCGCGGTGTCGCGCAGGAACACCCGCACGTGCGTCGATCCGAGCCGGACGGCAGCGGTGAGGGCGCTGGCCGCCGTCGCGCCGCCCCCGAGCACCGTCGCCTCGCCGGGTCGGTGTCCGAGCGCCTCGACCGGGTGCACGATGCCCTCGACGTCCGTGTTCGCGCCTTCCCGCAGGACGGTGTCGCCGACGGTCCGGAACGCGATCGTGTTGGCGACCCCGAGCTCGTCCACGAGCGGCGTCGTCCGGTCGAGCATCGGCAGGACCTCGCGCTTGAGCGGCATGGTCAGGCTCAGGCCGCGCCAGTCGGGACCCAGCCCCGCGACGAACGCGTCCAGCCCACCGGACGCGACCTCGTGCCTCCCGTACGTGAACGGCACCCCGAGCACGTCGTAGGCCGCCGCGTGCAGCGTGGGGGAGAGGGAGTGGGCGATGGGGGAGCCGAGCACCGCGAGGCGGACGCGACGCGGTTCGGAGAGGTGCACGCTGTCAGCCTATCCAGGGTCCACCGGCAGAAGTCTTAGGGTAGCCTTACCTACGTGATCCGTTCCTCCTCCCGACTCCGCCGCGTGCTCGCTGCCGCGGGCGCCGTCGTCGCCGCCTCCCTCGTCCTCGCCGGCTGCGCCTCCGGTTCCGGCTCCTCGTCCGACGACGCATCGTCGTCGACGACGGCCGACGGCCAGTTCCCGGTGTCCATCACCACCGCGCTCGGCACCACGACGATCGACTCGCAGCCGAAGCGCGTCGTCGCCCTCGGCTGGGGCGACGCCGAGACCGCACTCGAACTCGGCGTGCAGCCGGTCGGGGCGAGCGACTGGCTCGCGTTCGGTGGCGACGGCGTCGGACCGTGGCTCAAGGGTGCGTACACGAAGTCGCCGAAGATCATCCAGACGCTCGAGCCGAGCTACGAGGACATCCTCAAGCTCAAGCCGGACGTGATCCTCGACGTGAAGTCCTCGGGCGACAAGGACCGGTACGCGAAGCTGTCCGCGATCGCGCCGACCGTGGCGATCCCGAAGGGCGGCGAGAACTACCTCGCGTCGACCGAGCAGCAGACCACGATGATCGCGAAGGCGCTCGGCAAGGAGACCGAGGGCAAGAAGCTCCTCGCCGGTCTCGACGACGCCTACGCCGCCGCCCGCAAGGCGCACCCGGACTTCGAGGGCAAGTCGGCGGTCGTCGGCGCCTACACGTCCGAGGGCTTCGGGGCCTACGCCTCGACCGACAGCCGCTCGACGTTCATGCGGAACCTCGGCTTCACGATCCCGAAGGCGATCGACGAGCAGGCCGGCACGGCGTTCTCGGTGCACCTGTCGGACGAGAACCTCGACCTGCTGAACGCCGACCTGACACTCATCCTGCCGATCTACGTCGATGCGTCGAAGGCCGAGAGCGACCCGCTGTTCCAGAAGGTGCCGTCGGTCGAGGCCGGGCACGCGATCGTCTTCGACGACCCCGACGTGTCCTCGGCGTTCTCGATGGGCACCACCGCGGCGATCGAGTGGGCGCTGCAGAAGCTGCCGGACGAGTTCCAGGCGAAGCTCGGCTGACGCTGACGCTGCAGACGGGAGGCGCGGGGGGGCCGGGCCCCCCCCCCCCCCCCCGTCGTCGTGTGGTCGCGTCGCGAGTCGGCGTCGGCGTCCGGCCGCCCGGACGCTGCCGCCTCAGGCGCCGAACGTCGAGCCGAGGAAGGCGAAGAGCAGGGCGATCAGCGGGAACGACCCCTGCGAGAACGCGGAGTTGAGGTACTTGCGGCCCGTCCCGAGCAGGACCACCGCGGCACCGAGCATCGACGCCGTCGAGAACACCACGAGCGTCCACCCCGTGGCACCGTTGCCGGTGACCGCGAGCACGACACCGAGGATCGCGCCGATCGCGAGGAACAGGTTGTAGAAGCCCTGGTTGAACGCCATCGCGCGCGTCGCCTGGACCTCGGTCTCCGACGACAGCCCGAAGATCCGGCGCACCCGGGGACTCGTCCAGGCGACGGACTCGAGGAAGAAGATGTACACGTGCACGAGGCCCGCGAGGACCGCAAACACGCTCGAGATCACGAGCAGGACCGACATGGACTCCATTCTCGCAGTTCCGAAGCCGTGCTCAGGTCTTCCTCAGGTTGCGGTCGTCGGACGCCCACGTAACCGGGCCGTTCCGCCGGGCCGCGGCCGTTAGGCTCGTGGCATGAGCGACGACGTCACCACGCCCCAGTACGACCCGGCGGCCGTCGCCGAACTGGCCAGCATCCGCCAGAGCATCGACAACATCGACGCCGCGGTGATCCACATGCTCGCCGAGCGGTTCAAGTACACCCAGCGCGTGGGGTACCTCAAGGCCGCCGCGGGCATGCCGGCGGCCGACCCCGGGCGCGAGCAGATCCAGGTGTCACGGCTGCGCTCCCTCGCCGCCGAATCGCACCTCGACCCGGCCTTCGCGGAGAAGTTCCTGAACTTCATCGTGGCCGAGGTCATCCACCACCACGAACAGATCGCCGGCGGCGACGAGTGAGCGCCACGCTCCCGACCCTGCTCGTCGGCTCGTACACGGCCACGGGCGGCGGGAACGCGACGGGCATCTCGGTCGTGTCGGCCGGGCCGGTCGGGGGCGCTGACGGCGACGCTCCGACCGCTCGGACCGTCGCGGTGATCGACGACCCCTCGTTCCTCGCCGTCTCGGGAGACCGGGTCTACGCCGTGTCCGAGACGGCCGACGGCGGTGTCTCGGCCTTCCGCAGGGACGGCACCTCGCTCGAGCACCTCTGGGACGCGCCGGCCGGCGGGGACGCCCCGTGCCACGTCCGGGTCGACCCGTCCGGCACGCTCGTCGTCACGAACTACGTCTCGGGGACGGTCACGGCGGTCGCACTCGCGGCGGCCGAGTCGCACGCGG
The DNA here is from genome assembly GCF_047977705.1 of Curtobacterium sp. LFS084. NCBI lineage: Bacteria > Bacillati > Actinomycetota > Actinomycetes > Micrococcales > Microbacteriaceae > Curtobacterium > Curtobacterium sp. LFS084. The sequence continues at coordinate 30,259 of NZ_JBFPFM010000030.1, read as the reverse complement.
CGTCGGTGCTCGGCAGCGACGGCGTGCTCGGTACCCACACCGGCGACGACGTCGTCGTGCCGCACGGCAGCGACGACCGGGTGACGGCGCCGGCCTCCGCCCTCGTCACCGCGATCCTGCCGGACACCACCGGCCCGGTCGAGGACCGGCAGGAGGGTCCGCACGCCCACCAGTCGGTCGCGACGCCCGACGGCACCGTCCTCGTGGCGGACCTCGGCGGCGACGCGCTGCACGAGTTCCGGGTCACCGACGCGCCGAGCATCGAGCAGGTCCGCGTCCACCACGTCACCCCCGGCGTCGGGCCACGGCACCTCGCCTGGTACGACGGCGACCTCCTCGTCGCCGGCGAACTCGACGGCCGGGTCCACCGCCTCCGCCGCGACGGGTCGGGGTCGTTCGTGTCGGTGGCCTCGGCGGCGACCTTCACCGGAGAGGTCGGCGAGTCGCTCCTCAGCCACATCGAGGTCGACGACGCCGGGCGCGTGTACGTCGCGGTGCGCGGGCGTGACCTGGTCGTCGTGCTCGACGCGTCCGACGGCGGGTTGACCGTCGTCGGCTCGGCGTCCTCGGGCGGGGTGTGGCCCCGGCACTTCGCGCGGGTGCCCGGGTTCCTCCTCGTGGCGAACCAGATGTCCGACGCGATCGCGGTCCTGCCGCTCGGTCCGGACGGCGTCCCGGGGGAGGCCGTCGCACAGATCACGGTCGGCACGCCGACCTGCATCGTGCCGGTCTGACGACCGCGCTGGGCCGGCTCGCCACGAGCCGGCACCGGCCGGGCCGGCTCGCCACGGGCCGGCTCGCCACGGCCCGGTACCGGCCGGGCCGGCTCGCCACGGGCCGGTACCGGCCGGTGTGTCAGGCGTCGATGACGTTCTCGAACGGGCGGCCCTCGGCCAGCGCGGCCACCTGCCGCCGCATCAGCTCGATCGAGCGCGGCACGCTGAGGTCCGTGTTGCCGCCGACGTGTGGCGTGAGCACCGTGTTCGGGGTGGTCCAGAGCGCGTGCCCCTCTGGCAGGGGCTCGGGGTCGGTGACGTCGAGGGCTGCCGACAGGCGTCCGGAGCGCAGCTCGGCGACCAGTGCGTCGGTGTCGACGACCCGGCCCCGGGCGACGTTCACCACGAGGGCGCCGTCGGGCAGCGCGGCGAGCAGGTCGGCGTCCACCAGCCGTTCGGTCTCGTCCGTCAGCGGGGCGATGAGCACAAGGACGTCGGTCGTCGCCGCGAGCGACGGGAGCTCGTCGAACGCGTGCACTTGCCGACCGTCCTGCTCGCGTGCCGTGCGCGCGACCACCGTGACCTCGGTGCGGAACGCCTCGAAGCGGGTCGCGATGGCGGACCCGATGGCGCCGTAACCGACCACGGTGACGCGCCGGTCCGCCAGGGACCGGGTGGTCCGGGCGTCCCAGACGCCGTTCGCACGGTCGGCCTGGAACGCCCCGAGCTCGCGCAGCGACGTCAGGGCGAGGCCCACCGCGAGTTCGGCGGTCTCGTCGTCGTGGATCCCGCGGCCGTTCGCGAGCTGTGCGTGCCCGGGGACGTGCGGGATCGCGTGCTCGTACCCGGCGCTCGGCAGCTGCAGGAGCCGCAGGTTCGGCAGGTCGTGCACGTACTGCCACCGGTGCCGCCCACCGAAGTAGAACGGCAGGAACGCGATGGCGACGTCGTCGGGGCGCCCGTACGGTGCCTCGACGTCCCACACGTCGAGCTCGATGCCCTCCGGCCCGGGGCCGAAGCGATCGACGAGTTCACGGAACGGCAGGGTGACGACGGGCATCAGGCGACGCCCGTCGTCGTGGCGCTCCGGTCCGACCCGTTCAGGAGTCGGTCCGCGGCGAGAACGAGCCGTGGTCGTCGAGCGGACCCCGACCGACGTAGCCCTCGGTCACGTCCTCGACGATGACGTCGCCGAACCGGCTCGGCAGCGTCGCACCGTGCGTCTCGCGCAGCTCGTCGAGCGTCGCCTCGAACGCGCCCTGGACCTCGAGCGACCCGCTCGTGGCGTCGGTGACGCCGATGCGGAGCACCGGGAAGCCCCGGCCGTCGCAGAGGCCCTGGAACCGGACGTCGTCCTCGCGCCGGACCGTCACGATGACGCGACCGGTCGACTCGGAGAACAGGGCGGTCGCCGTGTCGACGCCGTCGCGCTCCTCGACCTCGTCGAGAACCACGCGCGCGCCGAGGCCGAAGCGCAGCACCGACTCGGCGAGCGACTGGCCGAGGCCGCCGTCCGCCAGGTCGTGGGCACTCGTCAGCAGCTGCTCGTTCGCGGCGGCGTGCAGGAGGTCGGCGAGGGCCTTCTCCTGCGCGAGGTCGACCGCCGGCGGACGACCGCCGAGGTGGCCGTGCACGGTGCCGGCCCACGCCGAGCCGTCGAGCTCGAGGCTCGTGGTGCCGAGCAGGTAGATGTTGTGGCCGTCGTCCTGCCAGCCGGAGGGCACGCGCAGCGCGACGTCCTCGATCACGCCGAGGACACCGACCACCGGGGTCGGGTGGATCGGCGTGGTGCCGGTCTGGTTGTAGAACGACACGTTGCCGCCCGTGACCGGGATGCCGAGCTCCATGCAGCCGTCTGCGAGGCCCTCGACGGCCTCGGAGAACTGCCACATGACCTCGGGGTTCTCGGGGGAGCCGAAGTTCAGGCAGTCGGTCACGGCGGCGGGGACGGCACCGGTGACGGCGACGTTCCGGTACGCCTCGGCCAGGGCCAGGCGGGCGCCCTGCTTCGGGTCGAGCTGGCAGTAGCGACCGTTCGCGTCGGTGGCGATCGTGACGCCGAGCCCGGTCTCCTCGTCGACGCGGATCATGCCGCCGTCATCGGGGAAGGAGAGCGCCGTGTTGCCGAGCACGTAGGTGTCGTACTGGTTCGTCACCCAGTTCTTCGACGCGAGGTTCGGCGAACCGAGCAGCTGCAGGAACTGCGCCTTGAGTGCGGGGCCGTCTGCCGGGCGGTCGAGGGACGCGGCCGAGTCGGCCTGCAGCGCGTCGATCCAGGTCGGGTACGCGACCGGGCGGTCGTAGACCGGGCCGTCGACGGCGACCGTGCGCGGGTCGACGTTCACGATCTCCTGGCCCTGCCAGTCGATGACGAGCCGGCCGGTGCCGGTGACCTCGCCGAGGACGCTGGTCTCGACCTCCCACTTGCCGACGACGCGCAGGAACTCGTCGAGCTTCTCGGGGCGGACGACCGCCATCATGCGCTCCTGGCTCTCCGACATGAGGATCTCCTCGGCGGTGAGCGTGGGGTCGCGCAGCAGGACGTCGTCGAGCGAGATGTGCATGCCGCCGTCGCCGTTGGACGCGAGCTCGCTCGTGGCGCACGAGATGCCGGCCGCACCGAGGTCCTGGATGCCCTCGACGAGCTCCTGCTGGAAGAGCTCGAGGCAGCACTCGATGAGGACCTTCTCGGCGAACGGGTCGCCCACCTGGACGGCGGGACGCTTGGTCGGGCCGCCCTCGGTGAAGGTGTCGGACGCCAGGATCGACGCGCCGCCGATGCCGTCGCCACCGGTGCGGGCACCGAAGAGCACGACCTTGTTGCCGGCGCCCGAGGCGTTCGCGAGGTGCAGGTCCTCGTGGCGGAGGACACCGACCGCGAGGGCGTTCACCAGCGGGTTGCCCTGGTACACCGGGTCGAAGTAGGTCTCGCCACCGATGTTCGGCAGGCCGAGGCAGTTGCCGTAGAACGAGATGCCGCCGACGACGCCGTGCACGACGCGCTGCGTGTCCTCGTGGTCGATCGCACCGAAGCGGAGCTGGTCCATCACGGCGACCGGACGGGCACCCATCGAGATGATGTCGCGGACGATGCCGCCGACACCGGTCGCGGCGCCCTGGTACGGCTCGACGTAGGACGGGTGGTTGTGCGACTCGACCTTGAAGGTGACCGCCCAGCCGTTGCCGACGTCGATGACACCGGCGTTCTCGCCCATGCCGACCATGAGGTTCTTCGTCATCTCCGGCGTGACCTTCTTGCCGAACTGACGCAGGTAGTTCTTCGAGGACTTGTACGAGCAGTGCTCGGACCACATCACGGAGTACATCGCCAGCTCGCCCGAGGTGGGGCGGCGGCCGAGGATCTCGCGGATCTTCGCGTACTCGTCCGCCTTCAGCCCGAGCGCCTCGTACGGCTGCTCCTTGTCGGGGGTGGCTGCGGCGTCCTGGACGGTGTCGGGCTTCGGGCGAACGGAGGTCGTCACGGTGTTGTCGTTCCCTGTCACTGGAGTCGTGGTCGTCGGAGTCGTCGTCACTTGACGAGCGTCGACTCGATCACGGAGGTGAAGAAGGTGAGGCCGTCCGTCCCGGAGGCCATCGCCGCGGGGGTGTCCGGGCCGAACCCGGGCTCCGTCGCGTGCTCGGGGTGCGGCATCAGGCCGACGACGTTGCCGCGCTCGTTGGAGACGCCGGCGATGTCGTCGATCGACCCGTTCGGGTTCACGCCGACGTAGCGGAACACGACCTGGCCGTTGTCCTCGATGCGCTTGATCTCGTCGGCGTCCGCGACGAAGCGGCCGTCGGCGTTCTTCAGCGGGATGGTGATCTCCTGCTGCGCGGTGAAGCCGCTCGTCCACGCCGTCGCGGTCGTCTCGACGCGGAGCTTCTGGTCGCGCCGGATGAACTGCTGGTGGGCGTTGCGGGTGTGCGCACCGGGCACGAGCCGCGCCTCGGCGAGCATCTGGAAGCCGTTGCAGATGCCGAGCACGGGCATGCCCTTGCCGGCGGCGTCGATGACCTCGGCCATGATCGGGGCCTTCGCCGCGATGGCGCCGGCGCGCAGGTAGTCGCCGTAGGAGAACCCGCCGGGGAGCACGATCGCGTCGACGCCCTGCAGGTCGTGGTCGCCGTGCCAGAGGGCGACGGGGTCCGCGCCCGCGAGACGGACGGCGCGCTGGGCGTCGCGGTCGTCGAGCGAGCCCGGGAACGTGATGACGCCGATCCGCATCGAGGTCACGCGTCCTCGACCGTGACCGACACGACGTCTTCGATGACGGCGTTGGAGAAGACGTCGGCGGCGATCTCGCGGACCTCGGCGAGCTTCTGGTCGTCGACCGGGCCGTCGACGGCCACCTCGAAGCGCTTGCCGATGCGGACGTTGGTCAGGTCGGCCTTGCCGAGACGGGCGAGCGCGTTGCCCACCGCCTTGCCCTGGGGGTCGAGGATCTCGGCCTTGGGCATGACCTCGACGACGATCGTTGGCACGTGTTCACTCCAGCACTTCGGGGATGGGTGGGACGAGAACAGTCTAAGCGGCGGGCGCGCCGCGCCCGACCGCTTGTGGAGAAGTCGTCGAAGGCGTACATTCCATTTGGAATAATCGGTACGGATCAACCCAGGAGGCACGGATGGCGTCGCTCACGCCCCTCGCGTTCGCCGCGCTCGGGCTCCTCGCCGAGGCGTCCATGCACCCGTACGAGATGTTCCAGACGATGCTGCAGCGCCGCGAGGACCAGAACGTCAAGGTCCGACCCGGCACGCTGTACCACCAGATCGGTCGTCTGGTGGACCTCGGGTACGCCGAGGCGCTCGGCACCGCGCGTGCGGGCAACCGACCCGAACGCACCACCTACGCGATCACCGACCACGGGCGTGCCGCGCTCGAGGACGGCCTCCGCCGGATGATCGCCGAGCCCGCCGACGAGTACCCCGAGTTCCAGCTCGCCCTCTCGCACGTCGACAACCTGAGCGCACCCGACGCGGCGACCGCCCTGCGGGCCCGTGCCGGGGCGCTCCGCGTGGAACGCGAGCAGTACGACGAAGCCGCCACGGGCCTCCAGGCCAAGCGTCTCGCGAGCCGCTTCTGGCTCGACGTGTCGTACGTGCGTGCCATGCTCACCGCGCAGATCGAGTGGCTCGACGCCGCGGCCGACCGGATCGCGAGCGGCGACATCCCCTGGGACGGCCCGGCCGTCCCCACCGACGAAGACACCACCACGAACAGCAAGGAACCCACTCGATGACCTCCGTCTCGACCACCACCGAGAAGAAGCCGTGGCCGGCCCTCTGGGCCCTCGTCGTCGGCTTCTTCATGATCCTCGTCGACTCGACGATCGTGTCCGTCGCGACGCCGACCATCGCCGCGAAGCTCGACGCGAGCATCAACTCCGTCATCTGGGTGACGAGCGCCTACCTGCTCGCCTACGCCGTGCCGCTGCTCATCACCGGCCGGCTCGGTGACCGCTTCGGCCCGAAGGTCATGTACCAGACAGGCCTCGTGGTCTTCACGCTCGCGAGCCTCTGGTGCGGTCTCGCCGGGTCGATCGAGCTGCTCATCGTGGCGCGCGTCGTGCAGGGGCTCGGCGCGGCGATGATGACGCCGCAGACCATGGCAGTGATCACCCGCATCTTCCCGCCGCAGAACCGCGGCGCCGCGATGGGGCTCTGGGGTGCCGTCGCCGGTGTCGCCTCGCTCGTCGGCCCGATCGTCGGCGGCCTGCTCGTCGACGGCTTCGGCTGGGAGTGGATCTTCTTCGTCAACGTCCCCGTCGGTGTGGTCGCGTTCGTGCTCGCGCAGCGGTTCGTCCCCACGTTCGACCGGCACGGACACCGCTTCGACACCCTCGGCATCGTGCTGAGCGCCGTCGGCATGTTCCTGCTCGTGTTCGGCATCCAGGAAGGCGAGACGTACGACTGGGGCACCATCACCGGGCCGATCTCGGTGTGGTCGCTCATCATCGCCGGCATCGTCGTGCTCGTCGCCTTCGTGGTCTGGCAGGGCGTGCAGAAGGGCGAGCCGCTCCTGCCGCTCGGTCTCTTCAAGGACCGCAACTTCACGCTCGCGAACATCGCCATCACCGCCGTCGGCGTCGCGATCTCGTCGTTCGCCCTGCCGATCATGCTCTGGGCGCAGGACGTGCTCGCCTTCAGCCCGACCGAGGCGGCGCTGCTCCTCGTGCCGCAGGCCGTGCTCTCGGCCAGCCTCGCGCCGCTCGTCGGCAAGAACCTCAACCGGTGGAGCCTCCGCTGGGTCGCGGCGTTCGGTCTCGCGTGCTTCTCGGGTGCGCTGTTCTGGTTCGGCTCGCTCCTGGCTTCCGGCGCCGACTGGGGCTGGGTGCTCCTGCCGTCGACGCTCCTCGGGCTCGCGAACGCCTGCATGTGGGGACCGCTCTCGGTCTCGGCGACGCGGAACCTCCCGCCGAAGCTCGCCGGTGCCGGCTCCGGTGTCTACAACACGACGCGGCAGATCGGTGCGGTCCTCGGCTCGGCCGGCATCGCGGCCCTGATCGAGGCGCGCATCACCGCGAACTTCCCGTCCGGTGCGGGTGGGTCGTCCGGTGGGGCCGAGCAGCAGGTCGGGACGCTCCCGGGCTTCCTGCAGCAGCCGTTCGCGACCGCCATGGGGCAGTCGCTCGTCCTGCCGGCCGTGGTCCTCGTGGTCGCGATCGTCGCCGCGCTGTTCCTCGCGAAGCCGAAGCAGACGGTGGCGTGGCAGCGGAGCGGTGCGGTGTCCGACGGGTCGCCGGCGTCGTCCACTTCGACCTCGACCGGATCCTCGACCGCGGGTGACGAGGCGGGTGCCGAGCAGCGCCACGGTGTGCACGCCGCCGCCCCTGCTCCGGAGACCGCCGAGGCCGAGCTCGCCGCGACCGACCACCACGGGCGGCACGCGGACGCCTAGTCCGGGTCCTGCAGGAGCCCCGCGTCGCACCGTGCGGCGCGGGGCTCCTGTGCGCGTGCGGGGCGGTGCGGCGGTGCGGCAGTTCGGCGGTGCGGCGGCGCGGCGGTGCGGGTGCGACATCGTCGATGTCGTACGACAGCGGTGTTGTCGCTCGTGCGCGAACGCAATCGTTGCGACCGCCCACAAGCGACAAGTTCGACGTCGTACGACATCGAACTTGTCGTTCGACGTCGGCGGCCGGCGGTGCGCGGTCGGCGCCGGCGGTCGACGGTCCGCGGTCGAGCCCCGGTCAGCCGCGGCGCTGCAGGTGCGCCCGGGTGAGCTCGGCCATCTCCTCGTCGGTGAGCGCGTCGACGGAGCGCGCCTCGCGGCGATCCGACCGCTGCCACCGGATGAACAGCGAGATGAGCACGGGGACGTCCGCGACCTCGGCGATGAACCACAGCAGGTCCCCGGCGAGGTGCTGGTCGCGCAGGGGCGACGGGAACCAGGGCTGTCCGACCGCCTGCGTGACCGAGCCGTCGAGCACGTGGTTCGTGATCCGGAGCACGATGCCCGGGATCGCGTCCGCCATCAGCTCGACGAAGGCGAGCAGGAACTCCACCGTGACGAAGGTCGACGAGCGCAGGATCCCCGGCTCGGACAACGGGGTCAGCAGTGCGAACCCGAGCACCGGCACGAACACCGTGATGGCAGTCGCCCACACCGGGGACTCGCGGATGGTCGCCGAGAACGGGGTGAGCAGCACGCAGAACAGCGCGAGGGCGACCAGGGGCGACACGATGGCGTTGCCGAGGAACCGCGCCGGACGCGATGCGAGCGCTGCCGAGGCGGCGCGCGCGAGGCGAGCCGGGCCTCCCGAGCGGAGCAACGAGACGGGCGCGGCGAACGCGGCGAAGGTGGGGACCGCGAAGAAGAGCAGGGCCAGCCGCAGCACGAACGCCCACCGGAGGTCACGGTCGTGGATGCCCACGATGCCGAACTGCAGGATCCCGAACAGGACCAGCGCGCCGACGAAGGCGAGCGTCCGCCACCACGGCCACCGGGTGCCCCGACGGGCGGCACCCACCACCCACCAGCCGTAGGTGACCGCGGCCACGGCGATGAGGACGGCCGCGAGCGGATCGAGGTGCCACGTGCTCCAGAACTCGGGTGTCGACGGCGTGGGGTGCCTCCTGCGGGTCGTGCTGCCGACGACAATCCTCCGCCCGCCCGGCGCCCCGGACCGTCCCCCGCCGGTGAGAACCGGTTCAGATCCGGACGGCGCTCCGAGCGGGCACGGTCCGGGTCAACAGGTGGACCCCGACCGGGACGGCGAGGGTGCCGAGCAGGGCCACCGCGAACGACAGGTGCAGCTGCATCACCACGAAGGCCGGACCGATCGTGCAGAGCGCCGCGACGGCGAGCACCGGCCAGGCCGGGCGATCGGTGCCCGGGACCAGCCGGGGGAGCGGCCGGTCGAAGCGGCGGAGCGCGCGGGCTGTGCCGAGCGCGACCACGAGCAGGACGACGAGGGCCACGCCGCGGGTCGCCCACCAGGACGGCGAGCCCGGCGTCGGGAACGGCACGCCGACGAGCAGGGCGACGCCGTTCAGTGCGATGAACAGCGGCAGGTGCCAGAGGTAGATCGTCATCCCGTCCCGGCCGAGCAGGAACACCGTGGCCTGTGCGGCCCGGGTGCGCATGAGTCGTGCGAGCGGTGCGTGCACGACCTGGACGAGGCAGGCCTGGGCGATCGCCAGCACGGCGAGCGGCAGCATCGGCGGGTTGAGGTCCTGCAGCATGTCCGGGGCCCAGAGCCCGATCGACGTCAGGGGCACGAGCACGCCGTACCCGGCCGCGGCGACGGCGACGAGCAGCACGCGGGAGCGCCGGGCGAACCAGCCGTCGGCCCAGAGGAACCCGAGCTGCTGCGCGAAGAGCCACACGGGTCCGAGGTTGACCAGACCCACCTCGGCCGTCCCGGTGGCGAAGCGCACGGCGTCGACGGCCGCGGCGAGGGCCAGCAGTGCCACGAGCGTGCGCCACGGAGCGCGCTCGTGCAGGCGCATCATGAACGGCACGCAGCACTGGGTGATCCCGTACGCGGCGAGGAACCAGAGCGGCGAGCCGATGCCGAACGCCACCTCGGCGAGCAGGTCCGCCGGCGTCCCGAGCAGGGTGGCGACGCCGAGGCCGACCGCCAGCACCGCGAAGAGGGGGATCGCGGGCCGGAAGAGCCGCACGAGCCGGGTCGCGACGAAGTCCCGCGCGCCGCCGCCCCGCGCGACCGTGGAGCGCCACCCCACGGCGCTGGCGAACCCGCCGACCACGAAGAACAGCGGCATCACCTGGCCGACCCAGGTCGCGGCGACGTGCCAGGGGAGCTCCTGGAGCGGACTCGTCACCGCGATGCCGTCCGCCCCCACGGCGACCCCGACCATCGTGACGTGCACGAAGACGACGAGGACGACGCATGCCGTCCGGATGAGGTCGACGACCAGGTCCCGCTGCGCGATGATCCCCCGGACGTCCTCGGCACGGTTCGCCTGCTGCGGCAGGCCCTGTTGCGTGGACATGGCGGGACGCTAGCGCGGGATCGGGCACTCCCAGGGGCGTTGCAGGTGATCGCGACCGGATCGTGACACATCGTATTCCGCTCCGGGAATGCGTCTGGGCGGTGCGGTCGCGCTGGCCGGGTGGGCCGCCTGGTGTACAGTGACGGTGTTGTCTTGATTCCTGCAAAAGAAAGGCCCAGCATGGACGTCGACGCCGATCTGCTCCGCGCCTCCGGCCTGCGGGTCACGACGCCACGGCTCGCCGTCCTCCGGGCGACCGCGACGATGCCGCACGCGACGGCCGACGACATCGTCACCGCGCTCACCGCCGAGTTGCCGACCACCAGTCACCAGGCGGTCTACGGCGTCCTCGCGGCGCTCACCGGCGTCGGGTTGGTGCGGCGGATCGAGCCGGCGGGCAGCCCCGCGCGGTACGAGCGGCGGACCGGTGACAACCACCACCACATCGTCTGCACGATGTGCGGCGCGATCGAGGACGTCGACTGCGCCGTCGGCCACGCCCCCTGCCTCACGCCGTCCGAAACCCACGGCTTCGCCGTCACCACGGCCGAGGTCACCTACTGGGGCATCTGCGAGCAGTGCGCCGCCGCCGAGCGCGACGTCACCGGGGCCGTCCCGGCCTGACCGCAGACACCCCGACCCGGGGACGACCGCAGACACCCCGACACGGGGACGATCCGCAGTCGTCCCCGCTCCCGGCACCGAACCGGGACCACGAGCAACCCGAGCACCCCTGACCGAACCAACCGTTCCACCCAAGGAGGAACCGTGTCCGACCAGAACACGACCGGCACCCCGTCCGGCACCCCCACCACCACGACCAACTCCGGCGCCCCCGTCTCGAGCGACGAGCACTCGATGGGCGTCGGGGCCGACGGCCCCCTCGCGCTGCACGACCACTACCTGGTCGAGAAGCTCGCCCAGTTCAACCGCGAGCGCGTGCCGGAGCGCGTCGTCCACGCCAAGGGCGGTGGCGCCTTCGGGACGTTCACCGTCACGCAGGACATCAGCAAGTACACCCGCGCCGCGTTCCTGCAGCCGGGCAAGCAGACCGAGATGCTCGCGCGCTTCTCGTCGGTCGCCGGCGAGCAGGGCTCCCCGGACACCTGGCGCGACCCGCGCGGCTTCGCGCTGAAGTTCTACACCGAAGAGGGCAACTACGACCTCGTCGGCAACAACACCCCCGTCTTCTTCATCCGCGACGGCATCAAGTTCCCGGACTTCATCCGTTCGCAGAAGCGTCTGCCCGGTTCGCACCTGCGCGACCACGACATGCAGTGGGACTTCTGGACCCTGTCGCCCGAGTCCGCGCACCAGGTCACGTGGCTCATGGGCGACCGCGGCCTGCCGGCGAGCTGGCGCGAGATGGACGGCTTCGGGTCGCACACCTACCAGTGGATCAACGCAGCGGGCGAGCGCTTCTGGGTGAAGTACCACTTCATCACCGAGCAGGGCCACAAGACCCTGACGCAGGAGGACGCCGACCGCATCGCCGGCGAGGACGCGGACTTCCACATCCGCGACCTGCACGCGGCGATCGAGCGCGAGGACTTCCCGCGCTGGACCCTCAAGGTGCAGGTCATGCCGTACGAGGACGCCGCGAGCTACCGCTTCAACCCGTTCGACCTGACGAAGGTGTGGCCGAAGGGCGACTACCCGCTCATCGAGGTCGGCACCATGGAGCTCAACCGCAACCCGGAGAACTACTTCGCCGAGATCGAGCAGGCGACCTTCGCGCCCTCGAACTTCGTCCCGGGCATCGCGGCCAGCCCCGACAAGATGCTCCTCGCGCGCATCTTCAGCTACGCGGACGCGCACCGCTACCGGGTCGGCACGAACCACGCGCAGCTGCCGGTGAACGCCCCGAAGAACGAGGTGCACTCCTACTCGAAGGACGGCGCCATGCGCTTCGACTTCCAGAAGGCCGAGGTGCCGGTGTACGCGCCGAACTCCCTCGGTGGTGCGCACGCCGACCCCGCCGCCAGCGACGAGGCTCCCGGTTGGGAGTCCGACGGCGCGCTGCAGCGCTCCGCCGCGACCCTCCACCCCGAGGACGACGACTTCGGCCAGGCCGGCACCCTGGTGCGCGAGGTCCTCGACGACGCCGCCCGCGAGCGTCTGGTCGGCAACATCGCCGGGCACGTCTCGAAGGTGACGCGCGACGACCTGCGCGAGCGCGTGTTCGCGTACTGGACGAACGTCGACGCCGACCTCGGCGCGCGCGTGCGCGCGGCGGTCGCGCCGAGCGCGCCGGGTTCCAACGAGGACCCGGAGAAGGTCGCGGTCGAGGCGTAAGCCCCGCTCCACCACCTGACGGACGGGAGGCACGGTGCCAGCTGGCACCGTGCCTCCCGTCCGTCTGTCGTTGCGTTCTAGACCTCTTGGCCGTTCAGTCAGGTCGGGCCGCCTCGGGGAGGTGCCCAGTCCTCTTCTAGACCTCCTGGCCGTTCAGCCAGATCGGGCCGGCCGGCCAGTCCTCGAGCGCCGCGGCCACCGGCCGCACCATCCAGCCGCCCTGCTCCGTGTTCGTGATGCCGGCACCCTCGGCGGTGAACGCCGAGAAGGTGCCGACGACCTCGGGGAACTCGTGCCAGCCGAGCTTCGCGTAGAAGGGGATGCGGTTCTCGCCCGCACCGAGGAAGCCGTACGGCACCGCGAGCCCGTCGAGCACGGCGTGCGTGCGCTCCATGAGCTCCCGGCCTCTGCCCGATCCCTGCAGCCTGGGCGACACGGCGACGAGACCGGTGTCGCCGACGAGCACGTCGCGCCCGCCCACCGTGATGAACATCCGGCGGATCCCGACGTGCGCCAGGACGACGCCGTCCGGGTCGCGGGCGAGGACCCGCCGCTCGGGCTGCATGCCGGACCAGCTGCGGCCGCCCACGTACCAGTGTGACCAGTCCGGGAACGCCTGCGCGAGCAGTGCTGCGATCGCCTCGTGGTCGGGGAGCGACAGCGTGCTCTCCTCGACCACCTCCCACCGGATGTCGTCAGTCATGCCCCCATCCTGTCGGAGGTGCCGGGTGGCTGTACCGGATCAGCCCCGTCCCGGAGTGCTGACCTCGATGCGGTTCGCCCACGGGTCCTCGAACGCCACCGTCCGGCCGTCGTCGGCGGTCTGCACGCCGGTGTCGTGCATGCGGGACACGAGCGCGCCGAGGTCGTCGGCGCCGGGCACCTCGATGCGGACGAGTCCGAGCCCGAGTCCGAGCTGGCGGCGTCCGGCCCCGCGCGAGTTCCACGTGTTCATCGCCATGTGGTGGTGGTAGCCGCCGGCGCTGACGAACAGCGCCTCGCCCCATCCGGCGGTCGTCGCGAAGCCGAGTCGGTCGACGTAGAACTCCTTCGCGGTGGCGACGTCGCCGACGGACAGGTGCACGTGGCCGACGCGTCCGGGGCGTGCCGCGGCGTCGTCGAGGGCCTCCTGCGTGAGGTGCTCCTGCAGGAAGGCGTTCGGGTCGACGAAGAGGGTGGCCATGTCGACCATGCCGTGCGTCCACGACCACTCGCTGCGGTCGCGGTCCCAGTACAGCTCGACGCCGTTGCCCTCGGGATCGGTGCAGTAGAAGGCGTTGCTCACGAGGTGGTCGGCGCTGCCCGTGAAGGTCTGCGGGTACCGGGTCGCGACGGAGTACAGCGCGGCGGCCAGGTCGGCCCTCGTGTCGAACAGGATCGCGGTGTGGAAGAGGCCGGCCTCGCGCGGTGCGGCGTGCCGCATCTCGGGCGCGTGCTCGAGGACGACGATCGGTGTCGTGCCGCGTCCGAGCACGGCGACGCCACCGGTGTTCGACAGGAGCGTGAGCCGGACGCCGTCGCGGTAGTAGCCGATCATCCGGTCGAGGTCGGCGACCCGGAGCGTCACGGCGCCCATCGAGGTGTCGGCGGCGAGGAGGTCCTGCGTGGTCATGCGACCAGTTTGCGCGCATTTGGTTGACGCGTCAACCAAATGACCCCGGTGACGGTCGTCCGCGTTCGTTCCCCGGCGTGTCCCGCCGCCGGGGCCGATGTCGTCCGGGGCCAAGATGGGGAGATGCCACGCACAGGACGACTGCCGGACCGAGCGGGCGGACGCCGTGGCGGCCGTCCGGACCGGCGTGACCTGCCGATCGAGCAGGTGCGCGACCGGATGTCCTCGTACGTCTACGGCAACATCACGGTCCTCGCCGCGGCGATCGCGGTCGACCCGACGGCGATCCACCACGGTTCCGCCGTCTGGGCGGTGCTCGGCACCGCGGTCCTCACGTACCTCGCGCACGTGCTGTCGCACCTCGTCGCGCACGGACTCGGGGACGACGACGCGTCCGACGAGGTCCGGCGGGAGTCCGTCGCCACCATCGTGCGGAACGCGAACCCGATCGCCACGTCCGGGCTCATCCCCGCCGTGCTCTACGCCGTCGCCTGGGCCGGTTGGCTCCCGGCGCCGTGGGCGCAGACGGCCGCGCTCGTCATCCTCGTCGTCCGCATCGGCATGGTCGGCGTGTTCATGCAGCGGTTCAGCGGGAAGCGCCCGACGTTCCTCGGGCTCTGGGGCGGCATCGTGCTCGCCGCCGTGGCGTTCGTGATCGGCGTCGTGAAGGTGGTGCTGACGCATTGAGCTGCGCGACGCGGACGGGGGCCTCGCGCCCGGACGACCGGCCCGGTAGCGTTCCAGGGCCCGCCGGACCCGGCGCGCGGCACGTCGAACGGAGGCACGGATGACGTCCTCCGACCACGACGTGTCCGAACGCCCGGCGTCCGACCAGGCGGTCCCGGACCAGGCGGTCCCGGACCGGGCGGTCCCGGACCGGGCGGTCCCGGACCAGTCGGCCCCCGACGGGCAGGCGTTCGACTACCGGTCCGGTGGCGACGAGTTCGTCTCCCTGCGGCAGATCCGCACCGGCGGCCCGCAGTCCGGCACGATCGGACCACGACCGGACCACGTCGTCTTCGTGCTCGCGAACGGCCGGGCGACCCTCACCGCCGACGACGGCAGCGAGTGGGACGTGGGACCCGGACGCCCGATGATGCTGTCCGCACCGGTCGCCTACGCGTTCGACACCGACGCGACCGCGATGACGCTCCTGCACATCGCACCCGCGATGCTCGGCGACACCGAGGAGCCGTCCGAGTTCGTGCAACCGGACGCGGCCGACCCGGGCGTCGAGCCCCTGCTGACCCTGTTGCGCGAGGTGACCGACCGCATCCTCGACGCCGACCTGGACCCGGCTGAGCGGGCCGCGCTCGACCGGCGGGTGGCGACGGTCGTGCTCTCGACGTTCACCCGGTCCCGCTCCGACGTCGAGCACCGGCTCCGTCGCGCGATCCGCTTCGTGCACGAGCACGCGGGCGAAGACCTCGAGGTCGCGGACATCGCTGCTGGTGCGGACCTCAGCGAGCGCGGGCTGCAGGATCTGTTCCGCCGCCGACTCGCCGTGACGCCGATGCGTTACCTGCGCGAGGTCCGGCTCGACCGGGTGCACCTCGAGCTCACGTCCCGACGGGGTGGGATCGTGACGATCCGCGACGTCGCACGGCGCTGGCGCTTCGCGCACCTCGGGCGGTTCGCGGCGGCGTACCGGCGACGGTTCGGCGAGAGCCCGCACGAGACGCTCCGGCGCTCGGGCCGGTCCGAGGCCTGACGGCCGGGATCCGTCCAGGAGGCGGGGGGGGGGGGCGCACCGCCCCCGCGCCCCCGGGGGTGCGCCCCCCCGCGTCGGGACAGGGTCGGGCGCGGCCGCGCCCGCCCCCCCCCCCCCCCCCCCCCCCCCCCTCCGGTGCGTCAGCAGCCCGTCGTCGTCAGCGTGACGGTCGCGACCTCGCCGTCCGTGACGGTGGTCTCCTGCGGGCAGAGGTCGTCCGCCCGCACCCGGACCGTGCCGAGGGGCACGCCGGCGAAGTCCGCCGTCCCACCGGGGAAGACCCGCTGGTGCTCGGAGAGCTTGCCGGTCCCGGCAGCGAAGACCTGCACCTCGTAGGCGTGGTCCGCCGCGTTCGACGACACCGTGACGGACACCTGGCCGGTGGAGTCGTGTGCGCCGCAGCCGGCGAGGGTGAGGACGGCGGCCGCACCGAGGGCGAACACGGGGAGGACACGTCGGAGCACGGGCACCAGGCTACGCCGCGGTTCAGGCCGACCCGAGCAGCCAGCCGTTGTCCGCGGCGACCCGGAGCGCCTCGGTGGCGTTGCGGGCGGCGGTCTTGCCGATCGCCGACGACAGGTGGTTGCGGACCGTGCCCTCCGACAGGTGCAGGGAGCCGGCGACGCCCGCCACGGTCGGCGTCGTGCGGAAGGCGATGAGCACGTCGGTCTCCCGCGGGGTGAGCGGGGACGGGCCGGCGGCGAGGGACTCCGCGGCGAGCACCGGGTCCACCACACGGAAGCCGCCCGCGACCCGGCGGACGGCGTCGGCGAGCTGCTCCGCCGGGGTGTCCTTCACGACGAAGCCCGCGGCCCCGGCCTCCAGCGCACGGCGGAGGTACCCGGGGCGGCCGAACGTCGTGACGATGAGCGATCGGCACGACGGCAGCGAGCGGGCGAGGGCGGCAGCCGCGGTGAGCCCGTCGGCGCCCGGCATCTCGACGTCGAGCAGTGCGACCGCGGCGCCGGAGGCCCGCGCGGCCTCGAGCACCTCGTCGCCCCGGGCCACCTGCGCGACGACCTCGATGTCGCGCTCGAGCGACAGCAGGGACGCCAGGGCCCCGCGCACGAGCGCCTGGTCGTCCGCCAGCAGCACCCGGATGGTGTCGGTCATCGTCGGTTCCTCTCGACCCGCAGCCGGAAGCCGCCGAGGTCGCTCGTGCCGGTGGTCAGGGTCGCCCCGACGGCGTCGGCCCGCTCGCGGAGCCCACGCAGCCCGTTCCCCGGGGTCACGGCGGCGGACGCCTCGAGCACCCCGGTCCCGTCGTCCTCGATCGTCAGTGCCGTCCGGGTGAGGGTGACCCGGACCCGGCTCGCGGCAGCGTGCCGGAGGACGTTCGTGACGCCCTCGCGGAGGACCCATGCGAACAGGCTCCGGACGTCGTCGGCCGCGGCGTCGCCGTCGTGCGGCAGCGACGCGTCGGTCCCGGCCGCGGCGAGGGCTGCCCGCGCCGACACGAGCTCCGCGTCGAGGTCGGCCTCGCGGTACCCGCTGACGGCGCGTCGGAGCCCCTGCAGCGCCTCGCGGGAGAGCCGTTCCACGTCCTGCATCTCCGTCCTGGCCCGGATCGGGTCGACGTCCACCAGTCGTGCGGCGAGCTCGGACTTCATCGCCACCACGGTCAGGGAGTGGCCGAGCACGTCGTGCAGGTCCCGGGAGAACCGGGCGCGCTCCTCGACCACGGCGAGCCGGGTGATCTCGTCCTGCGCGACGCCCAGCCGTTGCTCCGCCTCGCGCTGTCGTCCGAAGAACAGCATCGATGCACCGACGGAGACGGTGATCACGGGGGCGAACAGGATGCCGCTGTCCACGGCCTGGTCCCACCCCGTGCTCAGCGCGACGAGGAACTGCGCACCGACGATCGCGAGCACGACCGATCCCGCCACCCAGAACCGTTCGGCGACGAAGCCCGACAGTGCCGCGACGAGCAGCCACGTCCAGATCGCGAGTGGCCCGACGACGAGCAGCAGCAGTCCGGCCAGCAGCGCGACGCCCGCGAGGACGACGACCCGGCCGCGCAGGCTCCGGCGCCACATCAGCTCCGGAGCGAACAGGTACGCCGCGTAGAGGACCGCCAGGGCGATCGTCGAGACGACGTGCGCCCGGAGGCTCCGGCCGTCGTTCCAGACGGCGATGACCTCGAGGACCTGCCAGAGCAGGGCGAACACCGCCCCGGCGTACCAGCGGCGCCGGCCGATCCGGATGTCGTCGTCGCTCGCGCCGGGCGGGACCGCCCACGGGAACGAGCGCGGGCGAGCTCGCGAGCCCGTCGGTGCGTTCCCCGCACCACGCACCTCGGTCGTGTTGGTCGCCTCTGACATCGGTGCCAGCGTAGGACGCTCGGTCACGCTCGTGCGGCATCGCGGCGGTAGCGCCACGCGATCACCGCGCCGAGGACGAGCGCCCAAGCGGCGAGGACCAGCGCCGATTCGGTCATGCCGGCGGACCCGGTCGCCCCGGCGCCCGTCTGTCCGATCCGGTTCAGCCAGTACGAGGGCATGAGGTGCGCGACGCTCCCCATCCAGCTCGGCATCACCGACAGCGGGACCCAGAGCCCGCCGAGGATCGACATGCCCATGAACACCACCATGAACACCGGCTGGGCGAAGGACGGCTTCGCGAACTGCCCGATGAGGATCGCGATGAGGGCGAACGGCACCACGCCGCACCAGATGCCGAACCCGGCGGCGAGCCAGTGCCACGGGTCGAGGGACGCGTGCAGCACGACGGTCGCGACGACCACCGTGACGACGATCGACATCGCGGCGAAGGCCATCGCGGCGATCACCTTCGACACCATGAACGCCCACCCGGACAGCGGCGTCACGCGCAGCTGCCGGTTCCAGCCGATCGACCGTTCGTTGACGATGGCGAACGCCTGGCTGAACGCGGCCATCATCGCCCCGTAGGACGCCATCTGCAGGGTCGTGACGACGAGGTACTGCAGGTGCGTGGTCGGGTCCGTCACGGACCCGAACGCCGAGCCGAACACGAGCAGCATGACCACCGGGACGGCGAAGGTGAACACCATCGCGCGGACGTTGCGGAGCTGCCGCTTGGTCTCGAGGTACACGTAGCCGAGCGGCAGCCGGCCGGAGGTGGTCACGGTGGTCATGCGAGGACTCCTTCGGGAGCGGCGGTGGGAGCGGTGGCGGTGGGCGCCGGGTCGGCGGTCAGGGCGAGGAAGGCGTCGTCCATGGTCGAGGCGACCACCTGGACGTCGTGCGCCTCGGGGTGGGCGGCGAGCAGGGCGCGAAGGGTGTCGTCGCTGCGGTCCGAGCGGAGCGTGACGGCGTCGCGCCGCGCCTCCAGGCCCACGACGCCCGGCAGCGCGCGCAACGCGGCGTGCGCGTCGGCGCCCACACCCGCGAACCGGAGGGTGCGGGTGGTGGCGATCGCCTTGATCTCGGCCGGCGTGCCGTCGGCGACGACCCGGCCGCTGCGCATGATGACGATGCGGTCGGCGAAGGTGTCGGCCTCGTCGAGGTAGTGCGTCGCGAACACGACGGTGCGGCCCGCGTCGGTGAAGTCCCGCATCGACGACCAGAAGGTGTGCCGGGCCTCGACGTCCATCGCCGCGGTCGGTTCGTCGAGCACGAGCAGGTCGGGGTCGGAGACCACCGCGACCGCGAACCGGGCCCGCTGCAGCTGCCCGCCGGACAGCTTCGCGATGCGACGACCGGCGATGTCGGAGCACCGCGCCCGGCGGAGCGCCTCGTCGACGGGCATCGGGCGACGGTGCGCGGCACCGACGAGGGCGACCGCGTCGCGGACCGTCATGTCCGGCAGGAGCGCGCCGCCCTGGAGCATCGCGCCGACCCGGCCGGAGACGACCGCGGCGCGGGGCTCCTCGCCGAAGAGCAGGGCCTCGCCGGTCGTCGGCGTCGACAGCCCGAGCGCGAGGTCGACCGTCGTGGTCTTGCCGGCGCCGTTCGGGCCGAGGAGGGCGACGACCTCGCCCGGACGGATCGTCAGGTCGACGCCGTCGACCGCGGCCACGGCGCCGAAGCGCTTGCGGAGGTCGCGGAGCTGGATGACCGGTGTGTCGTTCATGGCTCCGAGCCTGCCGGGGAGTGGTCCCCGCTCCCTCTGCGGTGCGTCACGGATCCGGCGTGACATCTGTCACGGGCGACACACGTCCTCCGTTCTGGGGACGGTCACTGTCCGTTGTGCGCGTTAGCGTGGGTGCATGCACCACGAGCCCGCCGTCTCCGACCGCCCCGCGACGGACGCCGTCCGGCGGGCGGCGCTGCTCGCGGCCCTGGACGTCGTCGAGGGCGGGCCCGAGGAGCGCTTCGAGCGGATCACACGGATCGCGCGCGAGGCCTTCGGTGTCTCCGGCTCGTTCCTCAACCTCGCACGCGAGTCCGACGTCTTCATCAAGTCGCAGCAGAGCGACACCGCCTTCGGCCCGACGATCCCGCTGCAGGACACCTTCTGCGGTAGGACCCTCGCGGTCGACGGACCCGTCGTCGTGCCGGACGCCCGCGCCGACGTCCGCTACTCCGACATGCCGATGGTGGTCGACGACCCAAACGTGCGGTTCTACGCCGGGGTGCCGCTCCGTGCAGGCGACGCCGACGTCAAGGTCGGGACGCTCTGCCTCATCGACCCGACGCCGCGCACGCTCGACGACGACGAGCTGGCGCTGCTCGAGGAGCTCGGCGTCTGGGCGGAGCGCGAGCTCGCCGCCGGCGCCGATGAGGACCGGCTCCGTTCCGTGCTCGCCGGCCTCGAGCCCGGTGGCGTCACGCTGCCCGGGTACCGCGTCGGGGGCATGTCGCTGCCGCACGGCGTCGTGTCCGGCGACTTCCACGACTGGCACCTCGACGGCGCGAGCCTCTCGCTGACCGTGGCGGACGTCATGGGCAAGGGGATGTCCGCGGGACTCCTCGCCGCCACCATCCGCGGTGCCCTGCTCGCCCGGAGCACCGAGGCCCCGGACCGGGCCGTGGCCGCACTCGAGGCGCAGGTCGGGCCGGACCTCAGCCGTGCCGAGTCGTTCGCGACGATGTTCCACGGACGACTGACGCCCGCCACCGGGCGGATGGAGTTCACCGACGCGGGCCACGGCCTCGTGCTGCAGCTGCACGCGGACGGCACCGAGAGCGTCCTGCGCTCGTTCGACCTGCCGATCGGCCTGCACCCCGTCGGGGCCGAGCGGGTCACGGGCACGCTCGAACTCGAGCGCGGGGACGTGCTCATCGTCGTCAGCGACGGGGCCCTCGAGCTGTGGGACTCGACGCTCGCGTCCCTCGGTGCGCTCGGGGCGATGTGGCGGGACGCCCCGGAGCTCGACGTGTTCCTCGGGCGCATCCGGGCGCGTGCGGTGACGCACGACCCGGGCGACGACCTGACGGTCGTCGTCGTCGCGCGCGACTGACGCGCGGGCGCGGGCGCCGGCGGGTCGCGGCGCCGGCGGGTGCCGAGAGTGCACGATTTGTCGCGCTCGGCGCCGGCGGGTCGCGGGGGCGCCGGCGGGTCGCGGCGCCGTCGGGTGCCGAGAGTGCACGACCTGTCGCGCTCGGCGCGGGCGGGCGGCACATCGTGCTCCCTCGGCGGACGTGAGCGGCGTGTTGTGCCCGCTCGCGCCGGCTTCCGGCGTGCGGGCGGCCTGGAGGCGCGGCTCGGCCTGGCCTCGCGCCACGCGTCCGGCGGTCGCGCGGCCGAACGCGGCGGGGCCGGCCCCTACGCGCCCAGGCGCTCGATGAGCTCGCGGTAGCGCTCGGCCGTCCGCGACACGATCGCCTCGGGCAGCACCGGAGGCGTCCCCTGCCGGTCCCAGTTCGCGCTGAGCCAGTCGCGCACGATCTGCTTGTCGAACGACTCCGTCCGGTTCCCCGACCGGGCGTCCCAGTAGCGGCTGGAGTCGCTCGTCAGGACCTCGTCGGCGATCCGGACGAGCCCCGACGCATCCTGCCCGAACTCGAACTTCGTGTCCGCGATGACCACCCCGTGGTCGAGCGCGATCGCCGCCGCCTCGGAGTAGACGCGGAGCGAGAGGTCCCGCAGCTTCGACGCGACCTCGGGTCCGACGAGCTCGACCGTCTGCTCGAACGAGATGTTCTCGTCGTGCTCGCCCTGCGGTGCCTTGTACGCCGGCGTGTAGATCGGCTCGGGCAGCCGGTCCCCGTTCGACAGCCCGTCGGGGAGCGGGACGCCGCACACGCTGCCGGACTGCTGGTACTCGGCCCACCCGCTGCCGACGAGGTACCCGCGGACCACGCACTCGACCGGGAACATCGTCAGCGGCATCACGTGCATGGACCGCGCGGCGACCGACGCCGGCACCGGGGTCCCGCCGGCGGACGGGGCGATGAGGTGGTTCGGGACGTCGGCCAGCCGGGTGAACCAGAAGCGGGACAGCCGGGTGAGCAGCTCGCCCTTGCCCGGGATCGGCGGCTCGAGGGCGAAGTCGTACGCGCTCACACGGTCGGACGCGACGAGGAGCAGCTCGGTGGCGCTCGCGACGTCGGCGGTGCCGGTGGGGACGTAGAGCTCGCGGACCTTGCCGGAGGAGACGTGCTGCCAGCCGTCGAGGACGGGCGCCGCGCTCATCGGGCGACCTTCGCGGCGATGTCGGTGCGGAACTGCGCGCCCTCGAGCGTGATGTCACCGACGCCGGCGTACGCGCGGTCGCGGGCTTCGGCGAAGGTGGCCCCGGTGGCGACGACGCTCAGCACGCGCCCGCCCGTCGCGACGAGCTCGGTGTCGAGCACCCCGGTGGCGGCGTGTGCGACGGAGACGCCCGCGCGGGCGTTCGCCTGGTCGATGCCGGTGATCGGACGGCCGGTCTTCGGGTTCTCGGGGTAGCCCTCGCTCGCGAGGACCACGGTGACGGCGACGTCGTCGCGGAACACGGGGTCCGGCGTGGAGCCGAGCTGCCCGGTGGCGGCGGCGAGCATGAGCTCGCTGAGCGGGGTCGCCAGGCGGGGGAGGACGACCTGCGTCTCGGGGTCGCCGAAGCGGGCGTTGAACTCGATCACCCGGACGCCCTGCTCGGTGACGATCAGACCGCAGTAGAGCAGGCCGACGAACGGCGTGCCCTCGTGCTCGAGTCGGCGGACGGTGGGGAGCGCGACGAGGTCGGTGACCTCGTCCACGAAGGCCCGCTCGGACTCCCAGCGGTCGGCGAGCCAGGGGAGCGGCGAGTATGCGCCCATGCCGCCGGTGTTCGGTCCGACGTCACCGTCGCCGAGGCGCTTGTAGTCCTGCGCGGGGCTGAGCGGCCGGACGTCGTGCCCGTCGCTCAGGAAGAAGAGCGAGACCTCTTCGCCGTCGAGGAACTCCTCGACCACGACGTGCCCGTGCTGGAGCCAGTAGGTGGCGTGGTCGATCGCCGCCTGGCGGTCGTCGGTCACGAGGACGCCCTTGCCGGCCGCGAGTCCGTCGGCCTTCACCACGTGCGGGGCGCCGAGCTCGTCGATCGCGGCGACGGCCTCGTCGACGGTTCCGGCGTACACGGGTCGACCGGTGGGGACGCCCGCCTCGGACATGATCCGCTTCGCGAACGCCTTGGAGCCCTCGAGCTGCGCGGCGGCCTTGCTCGGCCCGAACACTGGGATGCCCCGCGTGCGGACCGGGTCGGCGACGCCGGCGATGAGCGGCGCCTCGGGCCCGACGACGACGAGCTCGACGCCGTTCTCGAGCGCGTACTCGGCGACGAGGGCACCGTTGGTCGGGTCGATGGAGACGGTCTCGACGTCGGCCGCGATGCCGGCGTTGCCCGGCGCTGCGGTGATGACGTGACCGGCCTGCTCCGCGAGGAGGGCCGTGATGATCGCGTGCTCGCGGGCACCGGAACCGAGGACGAGGATTCGCACTCGATCACCCTACCGATCCCGACTCGCCCGTTGCGATGCGGCCGCTAGCCTGTGGACATGCCACCCAGGAGGATCGAGGACGCAGCGGGACGGGCCGCGCTCACCGCCGTGCAGCAGGGGGCCACCGACCGGCCGACCCTCGCGACCGCCGTGCGGTGGTCGCTGCAGCGCCTCGCCGAGGACGTCCCGGGGAACAGCGTCGAGGTGCGCGTCCCGCCGTTCGCGGCCGTCCAGGCGGTCCCCGGACCCCGGCACACGCGCGGCACGCCGCCGAACGTGGTCGAGACGGACGCGACGACCTGGCTCGCGCTCGCCACCGGCGAGCTGCGCTGGGACGAGGCCGTCGCGCAGTCGCGCGTCAGCGCGTCCGGTTCCCGCGCGGACCTCACGGACTTCCTGCCGGTGCGCCTGGCCGTCTGAGACGGCCGGCCGAGCGACGGCACGGAGACGAGGCGGTCGCGGGATCGCAGACGGATCCGAGACGGGCGCGTGTGTCGGACGGGAGGGACGGTGCCAGCCCGCCCCGCGCCTCCTGGACAGGAGGACTCGGGTACCTAGACGGCCTCAGCGAATTAGGTAGTACCTACTGATGTGACGTCACCGACCCGGCGGCTACCGTAGAAGTCGCCGGGATTCGGACCCGACCCGAACGGGTCCGAACCCGGCGACAGGATCCAAGGTACGCGACATTCCGTACATCCTGTCAACCGTTCCGGCGAGTCGTGCTGCATTCCGCAACCCACCCGCGGCTCGCAGCGGCGCCGGAAGGCCCGCGGACTCGACCGATCAGAGCAGCTCGGCGAGTTCCGTGCGGGCGTGCAGGTCCCACTTCGTGAACACCCGGGACAGGTGCGCGTCGATGGTGCGGACGCTCAGGCCGAGGGTCTCCGCGATGCGGCGGTTGCTCAGGCCGTGGGACGCGAGTTCGGCCACCTCGTACTCGCGGTTCGTCAGCGGCGGCTTCACCCGTCCGGCCGACACCGCCATCCCGTGCGACGCGAGCACCCCCTGGGCCGCGATGATCCGGGTCCGGTCGTCGGTGCGGACCGCCTCGGCGTACTCGACGATCGCTCCGGCGAGCGGGCCGTCCACGCGGGCGGCGGCGTCGCGCATCCGCACGAGGGACGCCGCCGAGTCACGCCCGTTCAGCATGTCGTTCGTGTAGTGCAGGGTCTGCGCGTACATCACGTGCGTCCACGACCCGCTGGCCGTCCCGCGCTCGATGATGTCGTCCGCGTGCCGGAGGCCCGCCGGGTTGCCGAGCACCGCTTCGGTCCACGCGATCGTCACCGCGACCTGGTCGCCGATGATCCGCATCGCCCGGAGCGGCGTCGCCCGGGCGCGCTCGAGCGCCGCCGAGGCTTCCTCGCCGCGACCGGCGTAGGCGTACGACATCGCCAGCCGTGCCCACGGGTAGGCCGCGAAGCCGCCGTGATCGGCCACGTCGTAGCGCTCGCAGGCCGCGGAGAACGCCGCGACGGCGTCGTCCCACCGGCGCTGGGCGAGTGCGAGGTTGCCCTCGCCGATGAGCTCCAACGTGAAGTCGTACTTCAGGTACGGGCTCGACCGGCGGACGGGGACCTCGGTGATGAGGTCGGCGATGTCGCCCCGCCACACCTGCAGCTGGTGCAGCACGGACACGATCTCGCCGACGCTCCACGGGGCGTCCTCGAGGTGCTCGACCGCGGTCGCCAGGCACGCCCTGCCGAAGGCCTGGGCCTCGTCGAGCCGACCGGCGGTGGCGAGGGCCATCACCGCGCACGGCGCGAGGCAGAGGAACGCGAACGGCACCGTCGCCGCCTGCGCGATGCCGGAGCGCTCGAGCTCGTCGCGGACCTCGTCGAAGCGGCCGCCCCAGCCGAGGTGTGCCAGGCGGAGCAGGCGGAGCCGTTCGGCGGCGTCCGGACCCACGAGCCGCGACGCGGCATCGGTGAGGGCGACCGCGGCGAGGACGTCGTCGTCGTGGAACTGCCGGATGTTCGCGAGCGTCTCGCACGCTTCGATCACGCTGTGGTCGTCGACCTCGGTCGGAGCTGAGCACACCACGGCCCACGCGGCCTCGGCGTCGGCGCGACCGGCCTCGCGCCCGGTGCTGTACGAGTGCGCGAGCGACCGCAGGCAGTGCGCGGCGACCCGCTCGCACGGGCTGAGCGTCGTGCGGAGGGCGGCCGAGGCCAGTGCGATCCCGCTCTCGTGCTCCTGCAGCCCGACCGCCACCTGGGCGGCGTCGAGGAGCTGGTCGACCGGGGGCAGCACGCCGCACTCGAGCGACCACAGCGCGGCACGGAGACGGGCGGCGGGCGGCGCGCCCTCCGGCCGGTCGGTGCGGAAGGCGTTGGCGCGGGCGAAGAGCGCCGTGCGGCGGGCGACCGGGACGAGCGCACGGACGACCTCGCCGACGAGGGGGTGCGACGGGCGGACGACGGCGGCACCGTCCTCGAGGGCGTCGATGCGGACGAGGCCGAGCGCCACGACGCGGTCGACGTCCCCGCCGCTCACCAGCCCGATCAGCCGTGCGAGCGGGATCGGGTCCGCGAGGGCGACGATGTCGACGACGTCGCGGAGGTCCTCCGGCAGCGACCCGAGCTCGGTGCGGTACATGTCGGCGAGGCTGTTCGAGGCGGTGACCCGGCCACGCCAGTACCAGCCGGTGGCGGTGTGGTCGAGCGCCCCGGAGGCGAGCGCCGACCGGACGACCTCGCGGATGTAGAGCGGGTTGCCGGCGGTGGCCCGGTGCACGCGTTCGGCCGACGCCGTCTCGAGCTGGGCTCCGAGCGCCCGCGCGATGAGGGTCGAGGTCTCGTGCAGGTCGAGCGGCTCGAGGTCGATGCGTTCGAGCAGGTCGTCCTGCCAGAGGGCCCGGAGCGGTTCGGGGAGTGCGGTGAAGTCGCGGCAGGTCAGGACCAGCCGGGCACCCTGCTCGCGGACGAGCCACGCGACGTAGCGTGCGGAGATCGCGTCGAGGTGGTCGGCGTCGTCCACGCGCAGCAGGACGTCGCGGTCGGTGAGCTCCTCGCTCTCGCGGAGGCGCTGCTCGGCCCCGCCCGCGCCGACGAGCTCGGCGAGGGAGCCCGGCAGCTCGCCGAAGCGCTCCGACGCCGCGCCGAACGGCATCGACCTGCTGGCGGCGACGGCCGTGATGGGCACGACGAGCGTCCGGCCGGAGGCGTCACGACCGGCGACGCGGTCGGTGATCCGCAGGGCTGCGGAGCTCTTGCCGAGGCCGGGGGCCCCGACGAGCGCGACGCTCCACCGGTGTTCGGCGACGACCGCGACGGCCCGGTCCTCCTCGCGACGCTGCAGGATCGGCCAGCTGATCCGCGCCGGCGTCCGGGCGCCGCGGGTGGTCCGTTCGCGCATCTGCCGCACCTCCTCGCCGTGGGATACCGATCGGTAGCGACCATCCTCTCCCGGATCCACCTGAGCGGACAGGCCGGAGCACGTCCCACAGTGGGGGACAATGGACGTGTGAGCAACACCGACCGACCCGACGAACGACCGGCTCCGGCGCCGAACGCCGTCTCCTCCTCCGACGAGGTGACGATCCGTCGTGCCCCGAAGTTCGGGGTCTTCATCGTCGGCGGTGCGGTCCTCGGCTTCATCGCGACGCTCATCGTCGTGTCGCTCACCATGGACATCGACCGTGGGGACACGCAGGAGACCGCGAGCTTCGGCAGCCTGGTCGGCTACTTCAGCCTGTGGGGCGTCACGATCGGCGCCTTCGTCGGCGCCGTCGTCGCCGTGGTGCTCGACCGCGTGTTCGCGCGCCGGGCCGCCCGCCTCACGGCGGAGCGCGTCGAGGTCGAGCTGCCGCCCGAGACCGTGGACGGCGAGATCGAGGACCACGGCGACGCCCGGGCGGACGGCGACCGGACGCCGTAGTCGTCCGCATCTGACGGACTGGAGGCGCGGCTCGGCCTGGCACCGCGCCTCCAGTCCGTTGCGGGGTCGCGTTCGCGACCCCGCTCAGCTGAGCTGGTTCGCCTCGACCCAGGACAGGTACTCCGGGCTGACGGTGCCCGTGACGTACTCGCCCGTGAAGCAGCTCATCTCGAGGTCCGTGACGTCGGACCCCTCGATGATCGCGTCGCGCATGTCGCCGATCTCCTGGTAGATCAAGTGGTCGCTGCCGAGCACCTTGTTGATCTCCGGGATCTTCCGGTCGTGCGCGATGAGCTCGGCGCGCGTCGGCATGTTGATGCCGTACACGTGCGGGTACCGGACAGGCGGCGCGGCGCTCGTGAAGGTGACCTCGTTCGCCCCGGCGGCACGGGCCATCTCGACGATCTCGCGGCTGGTGGTGCCGCGGACGATCGAGTCGTCGACGATCAGGATGTTCTTGCCCTTGAACTCCGACGACATCGCGTTGAGCTTCTGGCGCACCGACCGCTTGCGCTCGGCCTGCCCCGGCATGATGAAGGTGCGGCCCACGTAGCGGTTCTTGTAGAAGCCCTCGCGGTACTCGATGCCGAGCTTCTGCGCCACCTGCATGGCGGCCGGTCGGCTCGAGTCGGGGATCGGCATGACGACGTCGATGTCACCCGTCGGCGCGTGCTGCTCGATGGTGTCGGCGAGCCGGTTGCCGAGGCGCAGGCGTGCGTCGTAGACCGAGATGCCGTTCATCACCGAGTCGGGTCGGGCCAGGTAGACGTACTCGAACGAGCACGGCACCAGTCGCGGGTTCTTCGCGCACTGCCGGGCGTGCATCTGACCGTTCATCTCGATGAACACGGCCTCGCCCGGGGCGACGTCGCGGACGATCTCGTATCCGCCGGACTCGAGCACGAGTGACTCGCTCGCGACGACCCACTCCGGCTGCCCGGCCTCGTCGAACTTGTGACCGAGGATGAGCGGACGGATGCCGTACGGGTCGCGGAAGGCGAGCAGCCCGTGCCCGGCGATCGTGGCGATCGTGGCGTAGGAGCCCTCGACGCGCTCGTGCACGCGCTCGACGGCGTCGAAGACCTGGCCCGGGTCGAGGTTCGCGCCGCGGACCTGCCCCTGCAGCTCGTGCGCCAGCACGTTCACCAACAGCTCGGTGTCCGACGTCGTGTTGAGGTGTCGACGGTCGATGTCGAACAGTTCACGCGTGAGTTCCCGCGTGTTGGTGAGGTTGCCGTTGTGGACGAGGACGATGCCGTACGGCGCGTTCACGTAGAACGGCTGGGCCTCTTCCTCGTTGCTCGCGGCACCCTTGGTGGCGTAGCGGACGTGCCCGAGCCCCATGGTGCCGAGGAGGGCGCGCATGTCGCGGGTGCGGAACGCCTCGCGGACGTGCCCACGGGTCTTGTGCATGTGGTGCACGTGGCCCTCGACCGTGGCGATGCCCGTCGAGTCCTGCCCGCGGTGCTGCAGCAGGAGCAGTGCGTCGTAGATGGATTGGTTGACGGGGCCCTGTGCAACGAGGCCGACGATGCCGCACATTCGCGGGTGTGCTCCAGACCGTAGAATCGGGGGGTACCGAACAAGTCTGCCATGTCACCGCGAAGGACTCAGCATGCCCAACCCGTACGCCGAAGCCGGAGTGGACACCGCCGCCGGTGACCTGGCCGTCGAACTCATGAAGTCCGCGGTCGCGGCCACCCACAACCAGTCCGTGCTGGGCGGCGTCGGTGGCTTCGCCGGACTCTACGACGTCTCGTTCCTGAAGGACTTCTCACGACCGCTGCTCGCGACCTCGACCGACGGCGTCGGCACGAAGGTCGCGATCGCGCAGGCGATCGACAAGCACGACACCATCGGCCAGGACCTCGTCGGCATGGTCGTCGACGACATCGTCGTGGTCGGGGCGAAGCCGCTCTTCATGACGGACTACATCGCGTGCGGACGCGTCGTGCCCGGTCGCATCGCGGACATCGTCGCCGGCATCGCGCGTGGCTGCTCGGAGACCGGCACCGCACTCGTCGGTGGCGAGACCGCCGAGCACCCGGGCCTGCTCGGGCCGGACGACTACGACGTGGCCGGTGCCGCGGTCGGCGCGGTCGAGGCCGGGTCGCAGCTCGGCGCGCACCTCGTGCAGGACGGCGACGTCGTCGTGGCGATCGCGTCCTCCGGGCTGCACTCCAACGGCTACTCGCTCGTCCGGCACATCCTGTCGTCGCGTGGCGTCGCGTACACCGACTCCCTGCCGGAGCTCGGCGGGCTCGTGGGGGAGGCCCTGCTCGAGCCGACGCGCCTCTACACGACGCCGCTGCTGTCGCTCATCGAGCAGCACCCGGGTGCCGTGCACGCGCTCTCGCACGTCACGGGCGGCGGCATCGCGGCGAACCTGGCGCGTGTGCTCCCCGTCGGCTCCTGGGTCGAGGTCGACCGCTCCACGTGGCAGCCCCTGCCCGTGTTCCGGGTCCTCGCCGACATGGCCGGGACCCCGATCGAGGACACCGAGGGCACCTGGAACCTCGGCATCGGCATGTTCGCGGTCGTCTCGGAGGCTGCCGCGTCGGACGTCATCGCGTCGCTCGGCGCTGCCGGCCTGCCGTCGTGGGCGGTCGGGTCGATCTCGACCTCGGAGCGCGAGGACCTCGCCGGGTTCGAGCAGGGTGCGAAGGGTGTCGACGGCGGCGCGGTGCGGCTCGTGGGGGCGTACGCGGGCTGAGTCCGCGGGCGCGGGCCGCGCGGGCCGCGCGGGTGCGGGGTGGGCGAGCGC
>NZ_JBFPFM010000029.1:0-39129 GCF_047977705.1 Curtobacterium sp. LFS084 | reverse complement strand
CGGCGGGGCCGCGCCCCCCTGGCCCCGCGCGCGCTTCGCGAGTGGACTCTCGCGTGGGTGCGGGCGGGGGGCCGCCCCCCCCCCCCCCCGCCTCCTGTCCGTCGGGCGGGGACCGCTAGAGCAGGGACTGGGCGATGCGACGCACCTCGGCCTTGCGGCCGGCGCGCAGCGCGGCGATCGGCGAGGTGCCGATCGCGTCGTCGTCCGAGAGCATCCAGCGGACGGCCTCGTCGTCGGTGAAGCCGTTGTCCGAGAGCACGATGAGCGTCCCGCGCAGCTCGGGCAGCGGCTCGCCCTCGTCGAGGAACTCGCTCGGCACCCGCAGGACGCCGTCGACGCGCGCGGGCAGCAGCGTCTTCTGCTCGAAGAGACGGTGGATGCGCCCGGGGCTCACCCCGAGCAGGTCCACCAGGTCGGGGACGGTCAGCCATCGCTCGGAAAGGGTCGTGTCGTCGATGGGTGCAGCACTCACAGGCCCCATGTTGCCAGAGTGGGGCGCGGCGTCACACCGACTCGTTCGTCACATTCGTCACACACGCAACATCCGACTCTCTGGTTGACTTGGGAAACGCGCCATGCCAGCGTGGGAACACCTGTGAGTGCGCACGCACGCGCAACGGCTCACCGCTCGAACAGGAGACACCGTGGACAACGCTGCAGACGAAGACGCCCGGCGCGCACGATCCGCCCGGTTCGCGACCATGCCCATCGTCCTCGCGGGGACGATCGCGGTGACCGCCGGACTCACCGGCCCGGTCGCCCACGCCGAACCACGCCACGACGACGACAACCGCAACAAGCGGCACGTCGACGAGGACCGCACCGTGACCGACCGACCGGTCTTCCAGACCGCCGTCGCCCGTCCGGCCGAGACCACCGTCACGACGGTCGCCGCCGTCTCCACCCGGGTCCCCACCACGTACACCGTGCGCCAGGGCGACACCGTGTCGGGCATCGCCGCCCGGTACGGCCTGTCCGCGCAGGAGGTGCTCGTGCGCAACGGCCTCGGCTGGAACACGATCATCCACCCCGGCCAGACGCTGCACCTCGCGTCGACTCCAGCGGTCACGACGGCCTCGGCGCGGACGTCGGCCACGGGCAGCTACCACGTCAAGCAGGGCGACACGGTGTCCGGCATCGCCGCGCGCGTCGGCGTGTCGACCACGGCGCTCCTCAGCGCGAACAAGCTCTCGCAGCGCTCCGTGATCTACCCCGGGCAGACACTCCGGGTCCCGACGGCTGGTGCCACGGCGGCGCCGGTGGCGTCGGTCACGGCCGCCCCGACCTCCGGCTCCGGGAACGCCTCGTCGGCCCGGGCCGGCAGCGTGAAGATCGGCACGGGCGACACCATCGCCTCGATCGCCGCCGCGCACGGCGTGACGGTCTCGGCGCTCCTCTCGGCGAACGGGCTCACCTACACGAGCACCATCTACGCCGGCAAGACCCTCGTGCTGCCGTCCTCCGGCCCCTCGCTCTCGGCGGAGCAGCGGGGCAACGCGGCGACGATCGTGTCCGTCGGCCGATCGCTCGGGGTGTCCGACCACGGGATCGTCATCGCCCTCGCCGCGGCGATGCAGGAGTCGAGCCTCCGCAACCTGTCCCACGGCGACCGCGACTCGGTCGGGCTGTTCCAGCAGCGGCCGAGCCAGGGCTGGGGCTCCGCTGCGGCGCTGCAGGACCCGGTGACCGCGACGAAGCGCTTCTTCACCGGCAACCCCGGGCACACCCGCGGGCTGCTCGACATCGCCGGGTGGTCGTCGATGAACGTCACCACGGCGGCGCAGGCCGTCCAGGTGTCGGCGTACCCGAAGGCGTACGCGCAGTGGGAGAAGACCGCGCAGAGCCTGCTGGCATCGCTCTGACCCCGGCCGCGCGGCCCCCGGGCGTGCCCGCACGCCTGGCCGCCCGGTCCCCGGGCGTGCTCGCAGGCCTGGCCGCCCGACAGAACCGAGTCATCCGCAAGATCGAGATTCGGTCACGACCGGTGCGTCAGTGCCGGTCCGTGCAGTCCCGATTCGTAGAATGCCGCCGATGACCACCAACGCCGCCACGGACCCGATGATCGGTCGCATGATCGATCACCGGTACCGCGTACGCTCCCGCATCGCGCGCGGGGGCATGGCGACCGTGTACCTGGCGACCGACGTGCGGCTCGAGCGACGCGTCGCGATCAAGATCATGCACGGCCACCTGGCGGACGACCAGGCCTTCCGGGAGCGCTTCATCCAGGAGGCCCGCTCCGCCGCCCGGCTCTCCCACCCGAACCTCGTCGGCGTGTACGACCAGGGCGCCGAGGACGACACGGCGTACATCGTCATGGAGTACATCCCGGGCATCACGCTCCGCGACCTCCTGCAGGAACACCACGCGCTCACGCCGGAGCAGGCGACCGACATCCTCCGGGCAGTCCTCGCCGGCCTCGCCTCGGCGCACCGTGCCGGCATCGTGCACCGCGACCTCAAGCCCGAGAACGTCCTGCTCGCCGACGACGGCCGCATCAAGCTCGGGGACTTCGGCCTCGCCCGCGCCACCACGGCGAACACCGCGACCGGTGCGGCCCTGCTCGGCACGATCGCGTACCTCTCCCCCGAACTCGTCACGCGCGGCGCCGCCGACTCCCGCAGCGACATCTACGCGCTCGGCATCATGCTCTACGAGATGCTCACCGGCGAGCAGCCCTACAAGGGCGAGCAGCCGATGCAGATCGCCTACCAGCACGCGAACGACCAGGTCCCCGCACCGAGCGCCGCCGTGGCCGGGATCCCGCCGGAGCTCGACGACCTCGTCGCCTGGTCCACCGCCCGCAACCCGGACGACCGTCCGCGTGACGCCCGCGAGATGCTCGACCACATGGCGGGCGACCAGCAGCGCGCCACCGGGCAGTACCGGACCGCCGTGCTGCGTCCCGAGAACGCGACCGCGATCATCCCGGCCGGGTCCGCGACGCCCACCTCGGCGGACTCCGGCGACGCCACCACCATCCTCGAGCCGGCGCAGCGCTCGTCGGCCCAGCAGCCCGGCGGCCGTGGCGGTCGGAACGCACCGGGCCCCCGGCGCACCGGCTCACTGCCCGGCGCGCTCTCCCCCGCCGCACAGCGCCTCGCCGACAAGTCGACCAGGCGCCGGAAGCGCGGCTGGATCGTCCTCGTCGTCGTCCTCGTGCTGATGGCGATCGGCGGCTCGATCGGCTGGGCGTTCGGTCCTGGTCCGTGGGGCAACGTCCGCATCCCCGAGGTCGCGGGCAAGTCGGTCTCGCAGGCACGCCAGCTCCTCGAGGCGCAGGGCCTGCAGACGGCGTCGTCGACCGCGACCCGGTTCGACGCGGTCGTCGCGAAGGGGCAGGTCTCCACGACCAAGCCCGCGGCCCGACGCGAGGTCCGCAAGGGCACCTCGGTCCAGATCGTGGTGTCGAACGGCCCGAAGATGATCGCCCTGCCGGCGATCGTCGGGCAGCCGCTCTCCACCGTCACCGCCGCGCTCGACGACGACTTCGAGCTGCAGGACGACCAGTACCAGTTCTCCGCCGACGCCCCGAAGGACACCGTCATCGCGGCGACCGGACTCGGGACCGACGGGGCCTCCGTCGACCTCTCGACCGTCAAGGCCTACGGCGAACGGGGCCCGGTGACGCTCACCGTCTCGCTCGGCGCCGTGCCGGACGTCGTCGGCAAGTCGGTCGATGCCGCCTCGGCGACGCTCGACGCGGTCGGGCTCACCCTCGGCTCGCAGGACGCGCAGTACAGCGACACCGTCCCCACGGGGCAGATCATCTCGGCGAAGGCCGCGGACGATCCCGTGGTCGAGGGCTCCGCGATCGACGTCGTCGTGTCGAAGGGTCCGACGCCGATCACGCTGCCGGACGTGCACGGCAAGACGATCAACGACGCCACGGCGACGCTCGACGCGCTCGGGCTGAAGGTCTCGGTGCCGGACTGCACGAACATCCTGTGCGGCTTCTACGACTGGAAGGCCTCGCTCCCCGTCCAGTCCACCGACCCGGGCGCCGGCGCGACGGTGTACCGCGGCGACACGATCACGCTCGCCTACGAGCAGTAGGCGCACGCCCCGCACACGGCACCCCGCGGTGCCGAGACTCGGCCAGGCGGACAGTTTCGCGCTCCCGGAGCCACGAAGGTGTCCGCGGAGCCGAGTCTCGGGGCGAGCGGGGCGGGGCGGGGCGGCGGCCGCACGCACGTGACGGACGGGAGGCGCGGGGGGCGCCCGGCCCCCCCCCCCCCCCCCCCCACCCGGGGGCGGGCCCCGCCCCCCCCCCCCCCTCCCGTCCGTCAGCAGGTCGCGTGAGCGCGCCGCGCTACGCGCGCACGTGCGGGTGTGCGCTGAGCTCCTCGGCGACGAGGAAGGCCAGCTCGAGCGACTGCATGTGGTTCAGGCGCGGGTCGCACAGGGACTCGTAGCGGGTCGCGAGGGTCGCCTCGTCGATCTGCTCCGAGCCGCCGAGGCACTCCGTGACGTCGTCACCGGTGAGCTCGACGTGCATGCCGCCCGGGTACGTGCCGACCTCGCGGTGGGCCTCGAAGAAGCCGAGGACCTCGTCCACGACGTCGTCGAAGCGGCGCGTCTTGTACCCGGTCGGCGTCGTCAGGCCGTTGCCGTGCATCGGGTCGGTCACCCACAGCGGGTTGGCGTCCATGCCCTTGATCGCCTCGAGCAGCTTCGGCAGCTCGTCGCGGATCTTGCCGGCGCCCATGCGCGTGATGAACGTCAGACGACCGGGCTCGCGGTTCGGGTCGAGCTTGTCGACGAGCGCCTTCATGTCGTCGATGCTCGTCGTCGGGCCGAGCTTCACGCCGATTGGGTTCCGCACGCGGGACAGGAAGTCCACGTGGGCGCCGTCGAGGTCACGGGTGCGCTCACCGATCCAGATGAAGTGCCCCGACGTGTCGTAGGCGAGCCCGGACCGCGAGTCGATGCGGGTCATCGGGCGCTCGTAGTCCATGAGCAGGCCCTCGTGCGAGGCGTAGAACTCGACGTGCTTCAGCTCGTCGAAGTCCGCACCGCAGGCGCCCATGAAGCGGATCGCGCGGTCGATCTCCTTGGCGAGGTGCTCGTACCGGGCGTTCGCCGGGTTCGACGCGAAGCCCTTGTTCCACGAGTGGACCTGCCGCAGGTCGGCGAAGCCACCCTGCGTGAAGGCACGGACGAGGTTCAGCGTCGACGCGGCCGTGTGGTAGCCCTGCACGAGGCGCCGCGGGTCGGCCTGGCGGCTCTCCGGGGTGAAGTCGTAGCCGTTCACGATGTCGCCGCGGTAGGCGGGCAGCGTGACGTCGCCGCGGGTCTCGAAGTCGCTCGAGCGCGGCTTGGCGAACTGCCCCGCCATGCGCCCCATCTTGATGACCGGCATCGACGCGCCGTAGGTCAGCACGACGGCCATCTGCAGGATCGTCTTGACACGGTCGCGGATCGAGTCGGCGGTGGCCCCGGCGAAGGTCTCGGCGCAGTCGCCGCCCTGCAGCAGGAACGCCTTGCCCTGGGCGGCCGACGCGAGCCGCTCACGGAGCTTGTCGACCTCGCCCGCGAAGACGAGCGGGGGCAGCGTGGCGATCTCGGCCGATGCCGCCTCGGCCGCGGCCTGGTCCGGCCAGGTGGGCTGCTGCTTGATCGGGAGCGTCCGCCAGTAGTCGAGGCCCTCGATCACGTCCGGATCCTGCAGGGCGACGAAGTCGGTCGACTCGAACAAGGGTGGTACCTCTCGAAGGGATGGCCGTCCGGGCGGTTGCCGGAACCATCGAATCCTAACGTGCCGACGTGCCCCGGCCATTCCGTGTGACCTTGGCACGGAGGACCTGCTCACGTGCCGTGCTCGCCCGCTCCTTGACGCTCGTCGCGTACACGTCGACGTACTCCTGACGGCTCAGTCCGGCGAGCTCGTGCATGACCTCGTCGGTGACGCTGCGGAGGATGAAGCGGTCGGTCTCGAAGCCCTCGAAGCGCGAGAAGTCGAGCGGCTTGCCGAACACGACGCCGACCCGCTTGAACTTCGGGAACCGCTGCCCGATCTGCTGCACCTCGCGCGTGCCGATCATCGCGACGGGGACGACGGTGACGCGGCCCTCGAGGATCATCCGGGCGATGCCGGTGCGGCCCCGGTACAGCTTGCCGTCCGGGCTGCGGGTGCCCTCGGGGTAGATGCCGAGCTGCTCACCGCGGGCGAGGACCTGCAGGCCGGTGCGGAGCGAGGCCTCGGACGCCTTCCCGCCGGAGCGGTCGATCGGCAGCTGCCCGATGGCGTTGAAGAACGTCTTCGTCGCCCAGCCCTTCAGCCCGCGCCCCGTGAAGTAGTCGCTCTTCGCGAGGAACGACAGCCGACGGTCGAGCACGGCCGGCAGGATCACCGAGTCGATGAAGGAGACGTGGTTGGACGCGAAGATCACCGGCCCCGTCGTGGGGACGTGCTCACGGCCGACGACCCACGGCCGGAAGAGCGTGAGGATGAGCGGCCCGAGCAGGAAGTTCTTCAGCAGCCAGTAGGTCATCGTCGACTCCGAGACGGTGGGGTGGTGCGACCCTACGCCGTGCGGGCGTGGATCCGAGCGAGGTCGGCCGCGCCGACGACACCGGCGTCGTTGACGAGTTCGGCGATCACGAAGTCCGGCTCCGGGTGGTACCCACGGGCCGGCAGGTTGTTGAGGTACGCCTGCTTGATCGGGTCGAGCAGCCGGTCCCCCGCGCTGGCGACGCCGCCGCCGAACACGAAGAGCTGCGGGTCGAGCACGGCGGACAGCGAGGCGCAGGCCTCGCCCAGGTGCCGACCGAGCCGCCGCAGCGCCGCGAGGGCACCGGGGTCGTCGGCCAGGATGAGGTCGCCGACGATGTGCCCGTCGAGCTCGCCGCCGTTCGCCGCGCGGGCGTCGGCCAGGGCGGACCCGATGCCCCCGGCGTCCGCGACGTCGTTCGCCATGCGCTGCAGGGCACGACCGGACCCGTACTGCTCGATGCAGCCGCGGGCACCGCAGCCGCAGGGCAGTCCGTTCGGCACGATGCGGAGGTGGCCGATCTCGCCGCCGGTGCCGAAGCCCCCGCGGAAGAGGCGGTCCTCGGTCACGATCGCGCCGCCGACACCGGTGCCGATCGTCAGCATGGTCATGTCGGACACGAGCCGACCGGCGCCGAAGCGGAACTCGGCCCAGCCCGCGGCGTTCGCGTCGTTGTCGACGGTGATGTGCAGGTCGCCGATCCGCTGCTGGAGCTTCTGGCGCAGCGGCTCGTTCCGCCACCGGATGTTCGGCGTGTAGTAGACGATCGACTGCGAGGCGTCGATGAAGCCCGGTGCGGCGACGCCGACGGCGCCGACCTCGTTCGCGGCGCGCAGTCGCGAGACCATCGCGACCACGTCGTCGAGCATGGCGTCCGGGTCCGCAGCGTTGGTGGCCACCCGGTCCTCGGCGAGGATCTCGCCCAGTTCCGTGACGACCGCTCCCGCGATCTTGGTGCCCCCGATGTCGATTCCGATGGCGTGCACGAGCAACGAGCCTACCGGTTCCCCGCACGCTCACGGAACGCGGGGGAACGCGTCCTATGCTGACGGTGCGGCCTCGACGATGAGGCCCACTCGAATCGAACCGGCCGACAAGGGAGTCACCGTGAACGATCAGCGGCACCCAACCCCGCTCACCGCCCCCGACCACGGCTCGGCCGCGCGACTGCTCTCCGAGCGGGCCCGGACGACGCCGGACCGTCCGATCCTCGCCGTGCGGCACGGCGACCGGTGGACGCCCATCACCGCGGCCGAGACCCTCGAGCGCGTGCGCGGCATCGCCAAGGGCCTCGTCGCCGCCGGCCTCGAACCCGGGGCGCACGTCGCGATCCTGTCGCGCACGCGCGTCGAGTGGACCCTGGTCGACTTCGCCGTGTGGACCGCCGGGCTCGTCTCGATCCCGGTCTACGAGACGAGCTCGCCCGACCAGGTGCGCTGGATCCTCTCGGACTCCGAGGCCGTCGCGATCATCGTCGAGCAGGAGGAGCACGCACGCCGGGTGGCGTCGATCGCGCCGGACCTGCCGCACCTCGGCCAGCACTGGACGATCGACGGCGGCGGCCTGGACGACCTGGTCCGCCTCGGCGAGGACGTCACCGACGCCGAGCTCGACGCGCGCACGGTCGACGTGCACGGCCACGACGACGCCACGATCATCTACACCTCGGGGACGACGGGCCGGCCGAAGGGCTGCGTGCTCCGACACGACAACTTCACCGCGACGGTCGAGGGTGCGTCCGAGGCGATGCCCGAGGTCGTCGCCGACGGCGCCTCGACGCTGCTGTTCATCCCGATGGCCCACGTCTTCGCGCGGTTCATCGCGGTGATGTCGGTCTCCGCCGGGGTCCTCGTCGGCCACGAGCCGGACACGAAGGACCTCATGCACGCGGTCTCGACGTTCAAGCCGTCCTTCCTGCTCGCAGTGCCGCGGGTGTTCGAGAAGATCTACAACTCGGCCGAGCAGAAGGCCGACCTCGGTGGCAAGGGTCGCATCTTCCGGGCCGCCGCGAAGACCGCGGTCGCGCACTCCGAGGCCCTCGCGGCGGGCAGGGTCCCACTCGGCCTGGCGCTCCGCTTCAAGCTGTTCGACCGGCTCGTGTACGCGAAGCTCCGCGACGCCATCGGTGGACGGGTCCGCTACGCCGTGAGCGGCTCGGCGCCGCTCTCACCGCGCCTGTCGCACTTCTTCCGGTCGATCGGGGTGCTCATCCTCGAGGGGTACGGCCTCACCGAGACGACCGCACCCGCCACCGTCAACCGGGCCGGTGAGCTCCGGATCGGCAGCGTCGGCCGTGCGCTCCCCGGGGTCGAGATCCGCATCGCGGACGACGGCGAGATCCTCATCCGCGGCGTCGACGTGTTCGACCGCTACTGGCACAACGACGAGGCCACGGCGAAGGCGCTCGTCGACGGGTGGTTCCGGACCGGTGACCTCGGTCGGCTCGACGAGAACGGCGTCCTGACGGTGACGGGCCGCGCCAAGGAGCTCATCGTCACGGCGAGCGGCAAGAACGTCGCGCCGGCGCCGCTCGAGGACGGGATCCGCGAGCACCCGCTCATCGGCCAGGTCGTCGTCGTCGGCGAGGGCAAGCCGTTCGTCGCCGCCCTCGTCACGCTCGACCGCGACATGCTCGGCGGCTGGTGCGAGGCCCGGGGCATCTCCCCCGCCCTGTCCGCCCACGAAGCCGCCTACGACGAGCGGGTGCACCAGGCCGTCCAGGAGGCCATCGACGCCGCGAACCAGCGGGTCTCACGGGCGGAGTCGGTGCGGTCGTTCACGATCCTCGACACCGAGCTCACCGAGGCGTCCGGGCACCTCACGCCGAAGCTGACGATCAAGCGCCAGGTCGTGCTGCGGGACTTCGCCGCCGACGTCGAGCACATCTACTCGGGGTCGAAGGTGCAGACCACCGCGACGCCCGTCGTCGAGGGGCGCCGTCGGCGGGGCTAGGGCACCAGCGCAGTCCAGGAGGCGCGGTGGGGGGTCCCCCAGCCCCCCCCCCGCCCCCCCGGGCCGACGCGGGGGGGCGGGGGGCGGGGCGGGCGGCGGCCCCCCCCCCCGCGCGGGCGCGCCGCCCCCCCCCCCCCCCCCCCCCCCCCCCCCCCCCCCCCTCCTGTCCGTCACGCGGGGCGCGGGGCGCGGTCCGAGACCGCGCGCGGGATCAGGCGTCCTGCGGTTGCTCCGCTGCGGGGGCGTCGAGGACGGCCGTCGAGGAGGTCGTGACCTGGACCTCGGTGGCGCGGCGGTTGGTACGGGTGCGGTGCGAGCTGAGCTCGTCGTCCTGAGCGGTCATGGGGGTGTCCTGGGGGGTGTGGGGTACGACGTCGGTGGGAAGCCGACGGCGATACGGTACCCCCTCGTCAGGCCCGGACGACAATCCCGCGTTGGGGTGTCAGTGGAACCAGTCCTGCGCGCGGATGTCACGGAGCGCCCGGCGGCGGACGTCCGGGTCGAGCGTCATCACGTAGACCGTGCCGTCGAGGTGGTCGACCTCGTGCTGCAGCGCCTCGGCCATGAGCCCGGTGCCCTCGAGCACGACCTCGGCCCCGTCGACGTCCACGCCGCGGACCTTGGCGTACGGGGACCGCCGGGTCGGGTAGGACAGCCCGGGCACCGACAGGCACCCCTCGTCCATCAGCTCCGGCTCCCCGCCGACCTCGACGATCTCGGGGTTGAGGACGTAGCCGACCTCGCCGTCGACGTTGTACGCGAAGGCGCGCACCCCGACACCGATCTGCGGGGCGGCCACGCCGGCACGACCGGGTTCCTTGACGGTGTCGATCAGGTCCTGCACGAGGTCACGGATGCCCTGGCTCCCGACGGCGTCCGGACGGATCGGGTCGGCCGGGGAACGGAGGACGGGGTCGCCGAACAGGCGGATGGGACGGACGGTCAATTTACTGCAGCACCACCAGGAGGTCGCCGGCGTCCACCTGCTGGGTCGCCGGGATCGCGAGACGGCCGACGGTCCCCGCGACGGGTGCCGTGATGGCCGCTTCCATCTTCATCGCCTCGATGCTCGCCACGGCCTGACCGGCCTCGACGACGTCACCGACGGCGACCTTGAGCGTCACGACGCCGGAGAACGGCGCCGCGACGTGCTTCGGGTCGGTCTTGTCCGCCTGCTCGGCGGCCTTCGTCTCGACCTCGATCGACCGGTCACGGACGTACACCGGGCGGAGCTGCCCGTTCATCGTCGCCATGACCGTGCGGACGCCGCGGGCGTCCGCCTCGCCGATCGCCTCGAGGCCGACGAACAGGTCCACGCCCTTGCCGAGCGGCACGACGTGCTCCTGCCCGGGACGCAGGCCGTACAGGTAGTCGACGGTCGGGACGACGGAGAGGTCGCCGTACTGCTCGCGGACGCGCGCGAACTGCTGCGTCGGCTGCGGGAAGAGCAGGCGGTTGAGGGCCTGTCGCCGTTCGGGACCGGGGGTGTCCAGGTGTGCCCGCTCGGCGTCCGGCACCGGCGTGACCTCGAGCCGCACCTCGCGCCCCGCGAGCACCTTCGAGCGGAACGGCTCGGGCCAGCCGCCCGGCAGGTCGCCGAGCTCGCCGGCCATGAAGCCGACGACGGAGTCCGGGATGTCGTACTTCTCGGGGTGCTGCTCGAAGTCGACTGGGTCGGCGTCGACCGCGGCGAGCTGCAGTGCGAGGTCGCCGACGACCTTCGACGACGGCGTCACCTTCGTCGGGCGACCGAGGATCCGGTTCGCCTCGGCGTACCAGTCCTCGACCTGCTCGAACCGGTCGCCGAGGCCGAGGGCGATGGCCTGCTGGCGGAGGTTGGACAACTGGCCGCCCGGGATCTCGTGCTTGTACACGCGGCCGGTCGGCCCGGGCAGCCCGGACTCGAACGGGGCGTACGCGCGCCGCACGGCCTCCCAGTAGGGCTCGAGGTCGCCGACGGCGTCGAGCGACAGCCCCGTGTCGCGCTCGGTGTGCGCCAGGGCGGCGACGAGCGCGGACATGCTCGGCTGGCTCGTCGTGCCGGCCATCGGCGCGGCCGCGACGTCGACGGCGTCCGCACCGGCACGGGCCGCGGCGAGGAGCGTCGCGAGCTGCCCGCCCGCCGTGTCGTGCGTGTGCACGTGCACCGGCTGGTCGAAGCGCTCCCGCAGGGCGGTGACGAGCTGCTCGGCCGCGCCGGCGCGGAGCAGGCCGGCCATGTCCTTGATGCCGATGACGTGCGCACCGGCCTCGACCATCTGCTCCGCGAGGCGGAGGTAGTAGTCGAGCGTGTAGAGGTCCTCGGACGGGTCGAGGAGGTCGGCGGTGTAGCAGAGCGCCGCCTCGGCGACGGCCGTGTCGGTCGCGAGCACGGCCTCGAGCGCCGGACGCAGCTGGCTGACGTCGTTCAGCGCGTCGAACACGCGGAACACGTCGACGCCCGACGCGGCGGCCTCGGCCACGAAGGCGTCCGTCACCTCGGTCGGGTACGGGGTGTAGCCGACCGTGTTCCGGCCGCGCAGCAGCATCTGGATCGGGATGTTCGGCATCGCCTCGCGGAGCGACGCGAGCCGCTCCCACGGGTCCTCGCCGAGGAACCGGAGCGCGACGTCGTAGGTGGCACCGCCCCAGGCCTCGACGCTGAGCAGCTGCGGCGTGAGCCGGGCCACGTACGGC
Source organism: Curtobacterium sp. LFS084 (assembly GCF_047977705.1). NCBI lineage: Bacteria > Bacillati > Actinomycetota > Actinomycetes > Micrococcales > Microbacteriaceae > Curtobacterium > Curtobacterium sp. LFS084. Next base: position 27,007 of record NZ_JBFPFM010000029.1, on the reverse strand, counting down.
GCGACCGCCACGAGGTCCTTCGTGCGGACGCGGGTGGCCAGGAGCGACTGGTGGGCGTCGCGCATGGTCGTCTCGGTGACGGCGAGCTCGGTCTGGCCACGGAGGGCCTTCGCCCACTCCGCCGGGCCGAGCAGCCGGAGCCGGTCGCGCTGCCCCTCGGGCACCGGGGCGCCGAGGTCGATCGTCGGGAGCTTCTCGCTCGGTTCGACGGTCTGCGGGCGTCGCTCGCCGTTCGGCTTGTTGACGGTGACGTCGGCGAGCCAGTTCAGCACCTTCGTGCCGCGGTCCTTCGAGACGTGGCCGCCGAACAGCTGCGGGCGCTCCTCGATGAACTTCGTCGAGACGTCACCGCGGTCGAAGTCGGGGTCCTCGAGCACGGCCTGCAGGAACGGGATGTTCGTCGAGACGCCGCGGATCCGGAACTCCGCGAGGGCACGCTTCGCCCGGGCGACCGCCGCCGGGAAGTCCCGTCCGCGGCAGGTCATCTTCGCGAGCATCGAGTCGAAGTGCGGGCTGATCTGCGCGCCCGTCGCCACCGTTCCGCCGTCGAGACGGACACCCGCGCCACCGGGGCTCCGGTAGGTCGTGATCCGGCCGGTGTCCGGTCGGAAGCCCTGGGTCGGGTCCTCGGTCGTGATGCGCGTCTGGAGCGCCGCACCGTGGACGCGGACGCGGTCCTGCGACAGGCCGAGGTCGGCGAGGGTCTGCCCGGCGGCGATGCGCATCTGCGACTGCACGAGGTCGACGTCCGTGACCTCTTCGGTGACGGTGTGCTCGACCTGGATGCGCGGGTTCATCTCGATGAAGACGTGCTGGCCGGCCCGCTCCCCCTCGGTGTCGAGCAGGAACTCCACCGTGCCGGCGTTCACGTAGCCGATCGACCGGGCGAAGGCGACGGCGTCGCGGTGCAGTGCCGCGGCGATCGACGGGTCGAGGTTCGGCGCCGGGGCGATCTCGACGACCTTCTGGTTCCGGCGCTGCACCGAGCAGTCCCGCTCGAACAGGTGGATCGTGCCGGCGTCGGTGCCGGTCGCGTCGGCGAGGATCTGCACCTCGATGTGGCGCGGGCGGATGACGGCCTGCTCGAGGAACATCGTCGGGTCGCCGAACGCACTGTCGGCCTCGCGCATCGCCTCCTCGAGCGCCGCGCGGAGCTCGGGCTTCGTCTCGACCCGGCGCATCCCACGCCCGCCGCCACCGGCGACGGCCTTGGCGAACACCGGGAAGCCGATCGCGTCGGCACCGGCGAGGAGCTCGTCGATGTCGCGGCTCGCCGGGGTGCTCGCGAGCACGGGCACGCCGGCCGCGACCGCGTGCTCCTTCGCGGTGACCTTGTTGCCCGCCATCTCGAGCACGTGCTCGCCCGGGCCGATGAACGTGATGCCGGCGGCGGCCGCGGCGGCGGCGAGCTCCGGGTTCTCGGACAGGAAGCCGTACCCGGGGTAGATCGCGTCGGCTCCGGACTCGCGCGCGACACGCACGATCTCGGAGACGTCCAGGTAGGCGCGGACCGGGTGCCCGCGCTCCCCGATCAGGTACGCCTCGTCCGCCTTCAACCGGTGCAGGGAGTTGCGGTCCTCGTACGGGTAGACGGCGACGGTGCGCGCACCGAGTTCGTACGCCGCGCGGAACGCACGGATGGCGATCTCGCCACGGTTCGCGACCAGGATCTTGTCGAACACGAGGTCCCTTTCAGCCCGGGTTGAGGTGAGACAACCCTACTGGCGGTAACGTTGCTGACCGTGCATGTACTCAGCGTGAGCTCCCTCAAGGGTGGTGTCGGCAAGACGACGGTGACGCTCGGCCTGACTTCGGCCGCGTTCGCCAAGGGACTGCGCACGCTGGTGGTGGATCTCGACCCGCAGTCGGACGTCTCGACCGGCCTCGACATCAACATCTCCGGACACCTCAACGTGGCCGACGTCCTCGAGAACCCGAAGGAGAAGATCGTCCGCCAGGCGATCGCCCCCTCGGGCTGGACGAAGGGCTCCCAGGGCAAGATCGACGTCATGGTCGGGTCGCCCTCCGCGATCAACTTCGACGGGCCGCACCCGTCCATCCGCGACATCTGGAAGCTCGAAGAGGCCCTCGCCAACGTCGAGCAGGACTACGAGCTCGTCCTCATCGACTGCGCACCGTCGCTGAACGCCCTGACCCGCACCGCGTGGGCCGCGTCCGACCGTGTGACCGTCGTCACCGAGCCCGGCCTGTTCTCCGTCGCCGCCGCCGACCGTGCACTCCGCGCGATCGAGGAGATCCGTCGCGGCCTCTCCCCCCGCCTGCAGCCCCTCGGCATCATCGTGAACCGTGCCCGCGTGCAGTCGCTCGAGCACCAGTTCCGCATCAAGGAGCTCCGGGACATGTTCGGCCCGCTCGTGCTCTCGCCGCAGCTGCCCGAGCGGACCTCGCTGCAGCAGGCGCAGGGTGCGGCGAAGCCCCTGCACGTGTGGCCGGGTGAGTCGGCGCAGGAGATGGCGCGGAACTTCGACCAGCTGCTCGAGCGCATCATGCGCACGGGCAAGATCGGCCCGTACGCCGAGGGCGGCGCGGCCTAGGGCGCTCCGCCTGCGCGCGCGGGGGCGGCGCGGCCGCGCGGTGCGTTCCGCGCGCGGCGCGCGCGGCTTCGCCGAGCGGGCCTTTTTCGTCACGCTCGGGCGTACGGAGCGGCCGATCCTGCCCGCTCGACGTCCGACACGCGGCGTGTCCCGACCGTTCGGCGTGCCTGGCCGGCTCGGCACGACTCGCCCGTTGTGCCCCACCGAGCGGGCCTTCTCCGTCACGCTCGGGACGCCGGATCGGCCGATCCTGCCCGCTCGACGTCCGACAGGCGGCGTGTCCCGACCGCTCGACGCGGAGTCCGCGACACAGGACGCGCACGGCCCGTCCGGCCAGCGCCTGCGTCGGCTGCCAGGAGGCGCGGCTCACCTCCGCCTCGACGGACGCGCAGCTCCGGTGACCCAGCACCTGCGTCGACGGCCAGGAGGCGCGGCTCACCTCCGCCCCGACGCGCAGCTCCGCTAGGCCCTGCGCGGACGGCCACGGGCCGCTCGTCCGTCGAACGGGCGCGACACGCCGCTGGCGGTTCGCCGCCCGGGTACGAACTGCCGTTGCGCGTCGCCGAGTGTGACGTATTTCGCCCGCTCGGCGTCGCCGCGGTCGGCTGCGCGGGTCCTGGTGGTCCCGGTGGCCCCGGCGCCCCGGGCGCGCGGGACTAGGAAGCGCGCGAAGCCCGGCGGGCGGCGAGCTCGTCGTCGGGGTCGGCCGCCGGCGTGGCGTCGAGTTCGACCAGGGACGACTCGACTTCGCGCAGGACCTTGCCCACCGCGATGCCGAACACGCCCTGGCCGCGCGAGACCAGGTCGATGACCTCGTCGTCGGAGGTGCAGAGGTACACCGACGCCCCGTCCGACATGAGCGTCGTCTGGGCGAGGTCCGAGACGCCGGACTCGCGGAGCTGGTTCACGGCGGTGCGGATCTGCTGGAGCGAGATGCCCGTGTCGAGCAGTCGCTTCACGAGCTTGAGCACGAGGATGTCACGGAAGCCGTACAGCCGCTGCGACCCGGAGCCGGCGGCCCCGCGGATCGTGGGCTCGACGAGCTCGGTGCGCGCCCAGTAGTCGAGCTGGCGGTAGGAGATGCCGGCGGCGCGGGCTGCGACCGTGCCGCGGTAGCCGTTCTGCTCGTCGTGCTCGGGCAGGCCGTCGGTGAAGAGCAGCCCGAGGTCGTACCGGGTCATCTCCGACTCGGTCCCGGGGGTGTCGTTCCCACTCATCAGGCTGCCTTCCACGACGATCGAGCTCCCAACTGAACGTTCAATGACGGGTTGAGAGTTGTTCCGAGGTCCACGGTAGCGACTCGAACCGCTCCGGCGCGGGACATCCGACTCGGCGCGTCCGGCGTGTCGAGGATACGCCCCACCCACCGACGCGCACCAGCGGTCGAGGACGGACGAGCCACGACGCGCGTCATGCGTCGAGACGCCCGATCGCCGTGCGGATCAGGTTCGACCGGATCACCTCGAGGTGGCCGGCGATCTCCCGCGCGAGCTCGGTCGCCTTCGCCCGCGAGGTCGCGTCGCCGCGCCGCGAGACGGGCATGAGCGCGGACTCGATGAGCCCGACCTCGCGCTCGGCGACGCTGCGCATCGTGCGCAGGTGTCGTGGTTCGATCCCGGTGCGCTGCAGCTCGACGAGCGCCTTGAGCACCGAGACCGCGTCGTCGCCGTACGTGTCGGCAGCGGGCAGCAGCGAGGCGGACACGGCGTCGGCGAGGAGCATCGGCGACGCCCCGGCGGCCCGGACCGTCTCGTCACGGGTGTACCGCCGTTCGCGGCCGAGGATCGACGGCTTCGGGGCGTCCCCGCCGCCGGGCAGGACCGGTTCGCGCCCGGCGTCGAGGTCGGCCAGGTAGTCCTTGATGACCTTGAGCGGGAGGTAGTGGTCGCGCTGGAGGCCGAGGATGACCCGGAGGCGTTCGACGTCCGCCGCCGAGAACTTCCGGTACCCGCTCGCCGTCCGGATCGGCGTGACCAGCTCGCGCTCTTCGAGGAACCGGAGCTTCGAGCTGGACAGGTCCGGGAACTCCGGTTTGAGGCGAGCGAGGACCTGCCCGATCGTGAGCAGGTCCGGGACCGCGGACCCCGCCCGGGCCGCGGCGGACCGTGCGGCCACTACGCGTTCGCCAGGCGCGCCAGGTCGACCCGGGAGGCGTAGAAGGTCAGGCGGAACTTGCCGACCTGCACTTCGGACCCGTCGGTGAGCAGTGCTTCGTCGATGCGGACGCCGTCGAAGTAGGTGCCGTTGAGGGACCCGTTGTCCTTGACGCTGAAGCTCGTGCCGTGACGGAGGAACTGGGCGTGCTTGCGCGACACCGTCACGTCGTCGAGGAAGATGTCGGCGTCGGGGTGTCGCCCCGCCGTCGTGACGTCCGAGTCGAGGAGGAACCGCGCACCGACGTTCGGCCCGCGACGGACCACGAGCAGCGCCGACCCGGAGGGCAGCGCGTTGATCGCGTCACGTTCTTCGGCGGACACACCGGACTCGGCAGTGAGCGCCGCCCCCATGTCCATGCTGAAGGTCAGTGTGGTGTCGACCAGCCGCTGCTCAGGGGTCTTCTGACCGTCCGGCTGCGGGACCACTGGATCTGGCATCGTGGACCTCCTCCTCTTGGCGCACAAGCGTATCGGAAACGACCCACCGAACCCCAGCCCCGAACGGGGCTGGGGACAACTCGGGGGAACGCGTACAGCGAACGTACCGGGAACACCCACCCCTCAGCGACCGCGCGCGAGCAACCAGAGCAGGTACGGCGCCCCGATCACCCCGGTCACGACCCCGACGGGCAGGGCGTTCCCGGGGATGGCGAACTGGGCGACGAGGTCGCTCGCCAGGGTGACCACGGCACCGACGGCCGCGGTCGCGCCGAGCGCCACGCGCCCACCACCCACGAGCCGTCGGGCGATCGGGGCGGCCATGAGCGCGACGAACGACACCGGTCCCGCGGTCGCCACGGCGGCGGCGGTCAGGCACACGGCGGTCAGCAGCAGGAGCACCTTCGCGCGGTTCGGCCGGAGCCCGAGCGAGGACGCCACCTCGTCGCCGAGGGTCAGCACGGTGAGTCGCGAGGACTGCAGCAGCGCGAGCACCATGAGCACGACGAACGCGACGGCGAGCACGCCGACGAGGTTCCGGTCGACGGCGTTCAGGCTGCCCGAGAGCCAGAGGAGCGCGGTGCCGGCCTGCGTGACCGTGCCGCTCGTGAGCATCCACCCGGTGATGCTCAGGCAGATCGCCGCGACGCCGATCCCGACGAGGACCACCCGGTTGCCGGTGATCCCCCGCCGCCAGGAGAGTCCGGCGATCACGAGCGACACCACGACTGCGCCGACGAGCACCACCGAGAAGAGGGTCCCGCCGCTCGCGCCGAACAGCACGATGGCCGTCAGACCCGAGGCGCTCGCCCCCGAGGTGATGCCGATCACGTCGGGGCTCGCGATCGGGTTGCGGACGACGCTCTGCACGATGCCACCGGCCACGCCGAGCGATGCCCCCACGAGCATCGCGCCGGCGACCCGGGGGCCGCGGAGCTGTCCGATCACGAAGTCCGAGATCGTGTCGCCGTGCCCGACGAGCGCGCTCGCGACCTGCACGGGCGACAGCGGGATCTCGCCGACGCCGAGCCCGACGAGCACGAGGACGAGGAGCAGGACGAGCACGGCCACGAGCACGAGGGCCTCGCGGCGACGAGCGGTCGGGCGCACCGCGGTCACAGCCCCTTCACCGCCCGCGACCGGACGAGCCAGATGAACACCGGTGCACCGATGAGCGCGGTCACGATGCCGACCTGCAGCTCCCCCGGGTAGGCGACGACGCGCCCGATGACGTCGGCGACCAGCAGGAGGGCCGGCGCGACGACGGCGGACAGGAGGATCGTCCAGCGGTGGTCGGGGCCGCTCAGCCGACGCACCGCGTGCGGGACGGCGAGCCCGATGAAGGCGATCGGTCCGGCCGCGGCGACCGCCGACCCGGCGAGCAGCACCGTGACGACGCCCCCGACGGCACGGACGAGCACGACCCGCTGCCCGAGCGAGGCGGCCAGTTCGTCGCCGAGCGCCAGCGTGTTGAGCGACCGGCCGAGACCGAACGCGATGACGAGCCCGACGAGGACCGGCACCGTGATGACGCCGGCGGTGCCGAGGTCCTTGCCGGCGAGGGCACCGACCTGCCAGAAGCGGAGCTGGTCGAGCAGGCTCTGGCTCGTCACGAGCACCGCGGTGGTGATCGACGACAGCGCGGCGGCGACGACGGCCCCCGCGAGCGCGAGCCCGACCGGCGACAGGCCGCGGCGCGCGACGGCGGCGATGCCGTAGACGAGGAGCGCGGCGAGGGCGGCGCCGACGAACGCGAACGGCAGGTAGGCAGCGGTGCCGCTGATCCCGAACAGCGCGATCCCGGCGACCACCGCGAGGGCGGCCCCCGAGTTGATCCCGAGGACGCTGGGGTCGGCGAGCGGGTTCCGCGTCACGCCCTGCATGACCGCGCCGGCGACTCCGAGCGCGGACCCGGCGAGGAGCCCGACGACCGTGCGGGGCACCCGGTTGCCGAGGACGATCAGGCCGATCTCGTCGTTCCGCCCCGGGTGCAGCACGGTGTCGAGCACCGTGCCGAGCGGGATCGGACGCGACCCGAAGGCCACCGAGAGCGCCACCGCCACGACGAGGACGACCACGGCCAGCACGGTGGCACCGGCGAGGCGGGGCACGGAGCTGGGCGCGGGAGGGGTGGGCGACGGCGAACGCATGGGAAGTAAGGCAACCCTAACGGACGATCCCGCACGTCGACCCCCGATCAGCCCGTACGGCGACCCCCGAGCAAGCCGTGAGCAGCCGCAGGGTCCGTTCATAGGTTCGTCATGGGAACCGGGCCTGTACTCGTACCCATCGACGCCCGACCGGGCCGTCGAGGGACGACCGGAGAGCACCGATGAACGAGACCCCGAACCCCGCCGCCGACGAGAACGGCACCGCCCGCACCGACGCTGCGCAGCCGCAGGCCGGGGCGACGTGGGAGGCACCGCACGCCGACCCGTCGACCCTCCGCTCGGCGTACGCGTTCGACGGCAGCGGCCCGTACCTCTACGGCCCCGACGGCTCCGGCCCCTACGGGTACACCCCCGACGGCCGCGGTCCGTTCCGCATCGGCAGCCCGGCACTCCCCGGCTTCCAGCACGGCTGGGTGCACGGCGCTGCGACGGCCGACCACGGTGTGGCGTCGGCGAACCACGGGTTCGCCCCCACGAACCACGGCACGAAGCGCCCCCGTCGCCTCGGACTGATGATCGGGTCCGGGATCGCCGCGCTCGCGATCGTCGGTGCCGCCGGCGGGACCGCGCTCGGGCTGTCCTCGCAGCACACGACGACCACCTCGAGCCAGTCGCAGGGCACCACGACGCTGCCGGGCACCGGGTCCGGCACCGGCTCCGGGACCGACGGCAGCGGCACCAACGGCTTCACGGTGCCCGGAGACGGCACCGGTTCGAGCGACGGCAGCAGCGGCACGAGCACGCAGTCCGCCGCGACCGCGGCGACGAGCGCCCAGAAGAAGGGCGTCGTGACCATCAACACCGTCCTCAACTACGACGAGTCGTCGCAGGCGGCCGGCACGGGCATGATCCTCACGTCGAACGGGACGATCCTCACGAACAACCACGTGATCCAGGGTGCGACGAGCATCACGGTCACCGACGAGACGACCGGCAAGGAGTACAAGGCGGACGTCGTCGGCACCGACGCGACGCACGACGTCGCGGTCCTCAAGCTCGAGGGCGCGTCGGGGCTGTCCACCGTGACGCTCGACGACGACGGCGAGCCGAGCACCGGCGACACCGTGACCGACGTCGGCAACGCCGAGGGCACGGGCAACCTCGTCGCCGCCGAGGGCACCGTGACCGCGACCGACCAGGACATCCAGGTGCAGAGCGAGTCGGGCACCGGCACGGAGTCGCTGCAGGGCCTCATCGAGGTCGCCGCGGACATCGTCTCGGGCGACTCCGGCGGTCCGGTCCTCGACAGCGAGGGCGAGGTCGTCGGCATGGCGACCGCGGCCTCGTCGGGCACCGCGGACGTCACCGGGTACGCGATCCCGATCACCACGGCGAAGTCGATCGCGGACAAGATCCTCGCGGGCGAGTCCTCGTCGACCATCACCATCGGGCTGCCGGCGTTCCTCGGGGTCGAGGTCAGCGGGACCGCATCGACCGGCGGCGTCACCGTCGCGGGCACGGTCGAGGGCTCGGGTGCCGCGTCGGCCGGTCTCGCCGCCGGCGACACCATCACGAGCATCGACGGCACGGCCGTGGCGAGCTCGGACGCCCTGACCTCGGCGATCCAGTCGCACTCGGTCGGCGACAAGGTGACGGTCGGCTACACCGACAGCACCGGCGCCGCGAAGACCGTGACGGTCACCCTGACCGCCGGCCCCGCCGCGTAGCGGGAGCGGGAGCGGCTCAGCCGAGCAGCGCCCGCACCACCGACCGGTAGACGTTCGCCGGGGAGTCCGTCGTGAAGACGGTCTCCCCGGCTTCCGTGCGTCCGACCCGTGCGAAGCCCTGCCCGGCGGCGCGCACGACCACGATCGGGTTCGGCTTGCCCGGTCGACGCAGCGACGACACCGTCCACGCTGCCGCCCAGAAGCGCGCCAGCCGAGGGTCCGCCTCGGCGGTCGCCGTCGGCAGGTCGGCTGCTGCCCCCGACCCGGAGGTCCGGCGCGCGAGCAGATCCGCCGGGAGCGACCCCGTGCGGAACGGGAAGGTCCATGCCGGACCGATGCCGAGCCTCCCGGCCACCAGCGCGACCACGCGCTCGACCGGCAGCTGCGCGATCACCGCGCCCGTCTCGTCCGTCCCGTCCACGACGGTCTCCGACCAGGCCTGGAGGCGCGTGGTGCGCCCGTCGGGCAGCCGCTGTTCCAGCGTGACCGGCTGGGCGTCGCCCTCCCACGGCGCGAGGAGCGCCTGCGTCGGTTCGGGGAGGGTGCCGAGCCGGCCGACCAGGCCGGACTCGATGAGCTCGCGGCCGGCCGGCGTGCGGAGGAGTGTGGGGTTCCACCGACGGCCCGCGAGGGAGCGCAGGGTGGCGAGTGCCTCGGTGCCGAGGTGGGTGCCCTCGAGGTCGGCGGCGGGCGCGGCGTCCGGCAGCGGCTCGAGGTCGCGCTGCACCCGCGACGGCGCCGGCTCGGTGGCGCGGACGCTGTCGAGCACGGCGAACACGAGGTCGTCGGTGGCGAGCATGCGGGCGAGGGGCCGCTCGATCGTGAGGTCCACGCGGTGCCGCCCGGTGACGAAGAGCAGGTGCGCTCCCGCGACGTCGCCGTCCTCGTCGGGTCGGACGTACTCGACGAGCCGTGCCGGAGCGCCCGTGGTCGTCCACGGGTCCGAGCCGATGAGCCGGAGTCCGTCGACCGAGCCCGGGAGGCGTTCCAGCAGGCTGGTGTGTTCCTCCGCGACGGTGCGGTCGCTCGGACGGGAGCGGACGGTGAGCACGACGTCGTCGCCGGTGACGCGCAGGTCCGCCTGGGCCGAGTCCTCGCGGCGCCACGCGTCGGGGCGGCGGAGGGTCAGGCGGGCGGTGCGGTCCTCGGTGCCGAGCGGGACGGGGACGGCCATGGCACGAGGCTACGTCGGGGCCGGCGCGGGGGCGGTGGCGGCTCGCCGGGGTCGCCCGGTTCCGGGGGCGCGGGGCGGGGTGGGGTGGGGGTGCGGGGTGGGTGCGGGTGGTGCGGGGTTGGGCGGAGCGGGTGTGGATGCCCGTCGCACGGTGCGCGCTCCGTGAGCCGGTGCGAGTTTGACCGCCTGGTGCGGCGCTACAAGCCCGCACCGAGCTGTCAACGCCGCACCGGCTGACCAAGGCCGCCCCGTGCGGATCGTGCGGTCGCCCCCGCGCGGGCACCCGCGAGGCCCGCCGCACGGTGCGCGCTCCGTCAGCCGGTGCGAGGTTGACCGCCCGGTGCCGCGCTACAAGCCCGCACCCAGCGATCGACGCCGCACCGGCCGGCCAAGGCCGCACCGTGCGGATCGTCCGGTCGCCCCCGCGCGGGCCCCCGCACGGCCTGCCGCACGGTGCGCGCTCCGTCGGCCGGTGCGAGGTTGACCGCCCGGTGCCCCGCTACAAGCCCGCACCCAGCGGTCGACACCGCACCGGCTGGCCGAAGCCGCACCGTGCGGGGGCTGCCGGGGACGCCGCACCCGCCGGCCGAGGCGGCACGGTGCGAGGTCAGCGGCGCGGGGGCCGCGGCGCGGGCGGCGGCGGGACCGGCTTCGCGGCGACGACGTCGGCGAGTGCGACGTCGACGAGGCCTCGACGGGTGTCGACCCGCACGGACGAATCGGTACGGCCGACGAGCGTCCCGAGCGCGTCCCGCGCCCCCGTGCCGTCGAGCGCCCGGACGACCAGCCGGTCGCCGATCGCCGCGTCCCGGAGCACCGCGAGCGCCAGCGCCCGGGCGATCGCGTCCTGCCCGGCACCGTCTCCCACACCGCCAGCGTACGGCCGGTCCGCCCTAGAGTGTGGGGATGGCCAAGGCTCGCGTGGACAGCTGGATCTGGGCGGTGCGGATCACGAAGACCCGCTCCGCCGCGACCGCCGCGTGCAAGGCCGGGCACGTCCGGGTGAACGGGGAGCGCGCGAAGCCCGCGCAACCGATCGGCCCCGGAGACGAGGTGCGGGTGCGCCAGAACGGGTTCGACCGGATCGTCGTCGTCACCGGCATCATCCTCAAGCGGACGAGTGCTCCCGAGGCGGCGAAGCACTTCGAGGACAGGACCCCGCCGAGACTCCCCAAGGAGGAGGCCGGCTTCGTCCCGATGCGCGACCGCGGCGCCGGGCGTCCGAGCAAGCGGGAGCGCCGCGACCTCGAGAAGCTCCGCGGCTACTGACGCTTCCGCTTGCCGTCGGGATCGACGACGACCTCGAACTCCGGGTCGCCCTCCCACTCGACCGTGACGGGCTGTCCGGTCCACCGGGCCTCGAGGTGTCCGTCGTCGTCATCGTCGAAGCCGCGGAGTGCTCGACCGCTCGGCACGCGGTCGATCGCGACGCGGCCGTCCCGTCCGACGGCGAACAGCTCGGTGACACGCCCTCGGATCCGCTGGTTCGGCACGGTGTCGTGCCGGATCTCCGCGAAGCGCCGCGCGCCGTCGGCCGACACCACGCCGTACTCGACGACCTCACCGATCTCGACGGGGAGCCCGCAGCACTGGTGCTCCCAGCCACCGACGAGGACCACCACCGGCTCGGGCATCACACGAACCGGACGGTCTGCTGCAGTCGGTCGCGGACCTCGAACACGTCGACGTGCCCCTCCGGCGACCACACGCCGTTCAGCACCTGGCCGAGCGCACTGCGGCGGACCACCAGCGCGGTGGGCTTGCGCGGCGAGCCGACGAGCTGGACGTCCTCGTCGACGGCGGAGTCCGGCACGACGAGCAGGCGCCCGGTGAAGCGCACCCGGGTCTGCTTCTGCACGGCGCGGGCGGCCCGGACGAGCTCCTTCACGGGACGCTCGCCGTCCGCGAGGGTCTCCCCCGCGATCTCGCCGTGCTCGATGCGCACCGGAGCGCCCCAGTCGATCGACTCGACGGCCCACAGACCGCTCGGGGTGAGGACGGCGTGGTCGAGCTTGCCCTCGGCACCGGCGTCGAGGTCGTGCCACACCGTCACGCCGATGCCCATCTCGGAGACGATCGACGCCGTGGCCTCCTCGGCGAGGGCCTCGGCGAGGAGCCGCCGGATGTGCCGCGGGGCGGAGCGGATGAGCGTGGGGTCGTAGGGGTCCTCGATGGGGTCCCCGAGGCCGACCCACTCGCGTTCGGCCTGCAGGAAGACCTCGCGCGACCGCCCGCCGGGGTGTCCGTGGGACCGGGCCCGCGGGCGTGTGTCGCGACGCGCCGCCGGGGGTGCGTAGGCGTCGCGACCGGTGTCGCTCCTCCAGGCCGACGAACCGGACGGGCCGGACGCGCCCTGCTGGCCACCACGCTGCGACCCGGCGTCGTAGGCGCGCCGTGCGGCGGGGGTGCCGATCCGCTCCCAGGCGATCTGCACCTGGCGGAAGCGGCGCGCGTCGCCGCCGAGGTCGGGATGGGACTCGCGCGCTGCGCGACGGTAGGCGCGGCGGAGCTCGTCGTCGTCGGCGGACGCGGGGACGCCGAGGACTTCGTACGGGGTGGCGTCGGCCGGGCTGTCGGTCATGGCCCTGCGACATTACCCGAGGGAGCGTCGGAGTCCGCCGCGTGGCGGCTGGGTGCTGCCTGGAGGCGCGGCGCGCGCCCGGCAGGCGGCATCGGTCCGCGACCCGGCACCGGTCGGTCGACGGGTGGGGTGTCGTCGACCGCGTGCGGGATCAGGACGGTCCGGCGACGGCGAAGGAGACGGGGGTCGCGAGGAACGCGCCGTAGCGGCCGGCGGCCGCCTCGAGTGCGCGGAGGGCCGCCGCGTCGAGCGGTTCGAACGGCGTGACGGTGACGCGGACGTCCCGGGAGCGCTCGGATCGGCTCCAGGTCCCCACGACCCGGCCGCGGACGACGGCCATCGGCAAGAAGATGCCGTTGCCGCCGGGGACGACGCGGTCGGCGTGCACGGGATCGAGCTGGACGGTGCGGTCTGCGTAGCCGAGGAGGTACTCGTCGAACCCCGGGAGGAGGTGCGCCGTCGGCACGCCACCCGGGTCGGGCCGGTCGGCGAGGGCGAGGAGGCCGTCGCCGAGGTCCTCGACGGCGTCACCGGCGACGGCACGGGCACGCCGGACGTCGCCGAGCGGCAGCTTCGTCCACGCAGCGGTGTCGGCCTCGGTCGCGGGGCCCCGGCCGCGCAGGTGCCCGACCAGCACGCGGCGGAGCGCCTCGTCGCGGTCGGGCAGGTCGGTGGCGGCCGGTGCCCAGTCGTCGAGGAGCACGAGCCCCTGGCCGACCCGGGCGGTCGGACCCCACGCGACGATCCCCGCGAGCGCCAGGCGGAGCAGCACGTGGTCGCCGCGGCCGCCGGCCGGGTCGAGGCCGGCGGCGCGGTAGGCGTCGAACAGGTCGTCGCGCACGAGCGACCGGCCGCCCGAGAGGACGCCGGCCGTGGTGTCCCGTGCGGTGCGGATGACCGCGTCGTCGATGCCGAGCTCGGCCGCTCGCCGGGCGATGGACCGGATGGTCCGCTCGGCGGTGAGCGAGAGGAGCAGTCGCAGGTCGTCGGGCCGCATCGCGTGCAGGGTGCCGCGCATCGGCCACGAGCGGACGATCTCGGCACGGTCGAACGCTGCACGGACGTCGTCGCGGGTCGACCCGGGAGCCCGGACCCCGACGGCCCAGGTCACCTGCGCGAGGTCCTGGCCCTGCACGGCGAGCATGCGTTCCACCACCGCGGTCGGACCGTGTCCGGGCGCGGCGATCCCCTGCGCCGCGAGTCGCATCGCGCGCAGTCGGGCCGGTGTCGTCGTCACGGCACCAGCATGCCCGGCACCACCGTCAGGCGACGGCGGCGCTGATGTCGGCCGCGTGCCGCTCGATGTACGCGACGTCGGCCCGGTACAGGTCGGCGTGGCCGTGGTGCAGGTCGCTGACGAACTTCGGGTTGCCCGCGGCCGCCTCGGTCTCCATCGTCGTGACGAGGGCGACGAGCGAGGCGATGATCGTCTCGGCGAGGACCTGGCGCGACCGGGCGTCGAGGTCGTAGGCGCGGCAGAACTCGGCGGCACGGTCGAGTCGTTCGTCGAGCGACGGCGCGGTGGACCCCTCGACCTCACCGGTGGTGAACGGGGCGAACCGGTAGACGGCGCTCGCGACGTCCCACACCCGCGGCCCGGGGTGCGCCGTGTCGAAGTCGATGAGCCCGACCGCGGCGATGCCGTCGTAGACGCAGTTGTACGGGGCGAAGTCGCCGTGCACGATCGTCTCGGCCGGGTACCGCTCCGCCTGGGACCACAGGTCGCGGTCGTCGTCGCGCGGGAACGTCGCCGCGGCGTCGTGGTAGTGCCGCAGCAGCCGGGCGGTCGTGACGAGGGCTGCCTCGCTCGCGACGTCGGCCGTCCACGGGTACTCCCCCGCCGCACCGGGGACGAACGAGACGGTCTCGAGCGTGTGCCCGAGCTCGATCGGTTCCGGTGCCGCGACGAACCCCTGTTCGTGCAGGTGGGCGAGCAGCCGGTGCACGGTCGGCGTCCACGGCCCTGCCGGGCGGTGCACGCGATCGTCGGCCCTGGTGATCCGCTCCATCGGAACCTCCTGTTGTACGTCTCCGTTGACGTGGTGGCCCAGCGTATCCGGCTCCGGGCGCCGATGTACCGGTCCACGCGTGAACAGCGTGTGACAGCAGTGCATGCACCGTTGCATGCAAGGCGTAGGATCGTCCTCCGTGAGCACTCCGAGCACGACCACCACCGGCCCGGCGGCGTCCGAGCGGGCGTACGACCACGTGAAGCGCGCGATCATCCGCGGGGACCTCCCGGGCGGGACGGCGATCAGCGAGAACGCACTCTGCCTGGAGATCGGCGTGTCGAGGACCCCCGTGCACGAGGCGTTCCTGCGGCTCGCCGCCGAGGACCTGCTCACCCTCGAGTCCCGGAAGGGTGCCGTCGTCCGCCCGATGTCCCCGAGCGAGGCGGCCGACGTGCTCGAGATGCGGGAGGCGATCGAGTCGACCGCGGCGACCCGCGTCGTCACCGACGGCCGCGTGTCGGACGTCGCCCCGCGCCTCCGGGCCATGCTCGCGGAGCAGGAGCAGGCGGTCGCGACCGGCGACGTCGACCGGTTCATCGAGGTCGACGCGGAGTTCCACGGTGCGGTCATCGAGGCGTCGCGGAACGCGATCGCCGTGATGTTCGCGCGGACCCTGCGGGACCGACAGCAGCGGCTGCGGCACCACCTCATGCGGCTCCAGCCGTCCCAGTTGCAGGCGTCCCTCGACGACCACCGTGCCCTCGCCGCCGCGCTCGACGCGGGTGACGCCGCGCGGTACGCCGAGGTTCTCGGCGCCCACGTCGCATCGCACCGGGGCGCGCTGTGAGCGCGGGCGTCGGCACCGGGAGCATCCCCACAACCGGGTCGGTCGCGCTGCCGTCGGCCCGGGTCCTGCCGTGGGTCGCGGTGTGGGGAGCGGTGTTCGTGTGCTCGTGGGGCGGGAACCAGTTCTCGCCGCTGCTCCTCATGTACGAGGAGCGCGCGCACTACTCGTCGCTGCTCGTGAACGTCCTCCTCGGCGTGTACGTGCTCGGTCTCGCGCCGGCGCTGCTCGTCGCCGGGTCGCTGTCCGACCGGCACGGCCGCCGCCCGCTCATGCTCGTCGGGATCGTCTCGGCCGTCGTCGGCAGCGGGCTGCTGGCGTTCGGGCCGCTCGGCGCGGGGTTCCTGATGGCCGGACGCCTGTTCTCCGGGGTCACCGTCGGGATCGCGATGGCGGTCGGCAACAGCTGGGTGAAGGAGCTCTCGCAACGCCGCTTCGACCCGTCCGCCGACGCCGGGTCCGGTGCCCGCCGCGCGTCGCTGGCGTTCACCCTCGGGTCGGCGTCCGGTGCCCTCGTCGCCGGCCTCATCGCGCAGTGGGGCCCGATCCCCGAGGTGCTGCCCTTCCTCGTGCACATCTGCGTCGCGGTCCCGTTCGCGGTCATCGTGTGGCGGACGCCCGAGACCAGCCGCACCGGAGGCCTGCCGGGTCCGTGGTGGAGGCAGCTCGCCGTGCCGAGCGCCGGACACCGCCGGTTCACCCGGGTCGTGCTCGTCGCCGCGCCGTGGATCTTCGGCTCCGCCGCGATCGGGTACGGGTACCTGCCGACGAAGCTCGCCGGTGCGACCGGGCAGTGGGGGCTCGTGTTCGCGACCGCCGCCACGGTCGTCGCGCTCGGGGTGTCGAGCGCGGTGCAGCCCCTCGCCGGCCGGCTCACCTCGCTCCTGTCCGCCCGCGGGCTGCTCGTCGCGGTGGCGCTCATGACCGGGGGCATCGCGGTCGTCGTCGTGGCGATCCAGCTGCAGTCCGTGGTGATCGGGCTCGCGGCGAACGTGGTGATCGGCCTGGGCATCGGGATCGCGCTCGTGTCGAGCCTGCTCGAGGTGCAGCGGATCGCGGGGGCGCGCGACCTGGCCGGACTCACCGGGGTGTTCTACGCGGCGGCGTACGCCGGGTTCCTGGCGCCGGCGGTCATCGCGGCGGTGGCGAACGTCGTGGCGGTGCCGACGATCCTGTGGGTGGTCGTCGGGCTCGGGGTGGTGTCGTGGGTGGCGATCCTGGTGTCGTCGCGGCGGGGCGTTCCGGCGTAGGGGGCGGGCGCGGGCAGGCGCGGCGGGGCGGTCGGTCGGGGCAGGCGCCGCGGGGCGGTCGGTCGGGGCCGGTGCGGCGGGTCGGGCGGGGCCGCGGGCAGCACCGTGCGAGCTCCGCCACCCGGTGCGCGGTTGACCGCTCCGTGCGAAGACACAGGCCGTCACCGAGCCGCCGACACCGCACGACACGAACAACACCCCACCGTGCGCAGGCGGGCCAGCGCGGGCAGCACCGTGCGAGCTCCGCCACCCCGTGCGCGGTTGACCGCTCCGTGCGACGACACAGCCCGTCACCGAGCCGCCGACACCGCACGGCACGAACAACACCGCACCGTGCGCAGGCGGGCCAGCGCGGGCAGCACCGTGCGGGCTCCGCCACCCGGTGCACGATTGACCGCTCCGTGCGACGACACAGCCCGTCACCGAGCCGCCGACACCGCACGGCACGAACAACACCGCACCGTGCGCGGGCGGGCCGGCGCGCACGGGGCGCGAGCGGGCGCCCGGCACCTCACGTCAGAACTGGTCGCGCAGCCAGGACGGCCCGTGCACGACGGCGCCGAGGTCCTCGACGCGGGCTCGGAGGCCTCGGTCGGCCGTCACCACGACGACCGGGGCGTCGGCCACGGCGACCGCCGCCCGTGCGGCCTCGACGATCGCGTCGTCACCCGACCCCGGCGCCCGCACGACGGACACCTGGTCGGCAGCGACGGCACGGCCAGCCGCCGCGTCGGCAACGCCAGCAGCGCCAGCACCGCCGGCACCGCCGACCGGAGCACCGGCAGCACCGGCAGCACCAGCAGCACCAGCAGCACCAGCAGCAGCAGCACCAGCACCAGCACCAGCAGCGCCAGCATCACCGGCACCAGGCGCACCGGACGGGTCGGCGGCGCGCGCCTCGCCCTCGAGCACGACGGTCCACCGCGGCCACCACCGGTCGAACGGCAGGGCCAACCGGTCGGCGGGCACCCCCGCTGCGGCGAGCGCCTCGACCGACCCGATCAGCCGCGACGCCGCCCCGGGTCGGTCCTTCCACCAGCCGTCCGGCACGCTGCCCACGACGTTCGCGGCGTCCACCACGACGTGCGGGGTGGTCTCGATCCGTGCCCGGAGCGCCGGCCAGGACGCGCCGAACCCGGGGTGCAGGGGCAGGTCCTCGACGTCGGCGACGGGCACCCAGGCGAGTTCGAGGCTCTCGCGGTCCGCGATCACCGGCTCGAAGGGACGGGAGGCGCGCCCCACCACCGTCGTGTAGGTCCAGAACCCGAGGTCCAGCACCGCGGTGTGCCGGAGGTCGACACCGTCGAAGGGGACGCCGGCCTCTTCAGCGGACTCGCGGAGCGCGCCGGTCACGGCGTCCTCGCCCTGGTGTCGGGCTCCGCCGGGGATCCCCCAGGTGCCGCCGTGGTGGCTCCACTCGACGCGGTGCTGCAGGAGCACCCGGCCGGAGCCGTCGTCGACGAGGAGTCCGGCCGCACCGAACCGTCCCCAGGCCTTGGTGCCGTCGGGTCCGACCGCCCAGGCGTCGCCGGGATCGCGGGGGCCGGGTGGGGGCCCGGGAGGCGTGGTGTCTGGCACCCGTCAACCCTGTCACACGGGACCCGTCATGTGACCGGGGACGACGGAGCAGTTCGTGTACGGTGTCGGTCGAGACACGGGGTGCCGCGACCGGCGGCTGAGATCACACCCGTCGAACCTGCTCGAGCTCGTACTCGCGAAGGGATCGTCCATGCACACTGCTGCGCCCGTACCCACTCCGCCCGCCGGGGGTCCCCACCCGGACTGGGCCGATCGGACCGCCACGCTCCTCGAGGCCGTCCGCGCCCGGAGTCCCCTGGTGCACTGCATCACGAACACGGTGGTGCAGAACGTCACCGCGAACGTGCTGCTCGCTCTCGGCGCCTCGGCCGCGATGGTCGACGTCGTGTCCGAGGCCGGGCCGTTCGCCCGGGTCGCCGACGCCCTGCTGGTGAACACCGGTACCCCGCACGCGGAGCCGAGGGCCGCATCGCTCGAGGCGGCCGCGGCGGCCGTCGACGCCGGGACGCCCTGGGTCCTCGACCCCGTCGCGGTCGGGTCGCTGCCGGTCCGGACGGCGCTCGCCCGTGACCTGCTGGCGCTCGGTCCGACGGTACTGCGGGGCAACGCCTCCGAGGTGCTCGCGGTGCTCGGCGCCTCCGCCGGTGGCCGCGGCGTCGACAGCACGGTCGGTCCCGACGAGGCACGAGCGGCTGCGGTCGACGCCGTGTCCGGCCCGAGCGGATCCGGGAGGCGCGTGGCCGCGGTGGCCGTGTCCGGTCCGGTCGACCTGCTGGTCGCGCCGGGCACCGGTCCGGTGCGGGTGGCGAACGGCACGGAGCTGCTCACGCGGATCACCGGCGGCGGGTGCGCGCTCGGTGCCGTGGTCGCCGCGTTCACGGCCGTCTCGCCGGACGATCCGGGGGCGGCCGCCGTCGCCGCGACCGCGGTGCACACGATCGCGGCCGAGCTCGCCGCGCGGGAGGCCGGCGGGCCTGGCACGTTCCAGCCGCTGTTCCTCGACCGTCTGACGTCGCTCTCGCCGGAGGACGTCGTGCGCACGGCACGGATCACGGTCGAGTCCCCGGCGGTGCCCGCGTGAGCGCCGGCGGGTTCGGGGTGTACCTCGTGACGGACCCCGTGCTGTCGGACCGGCACGGCATCGGCGTGCTCGGGGTCGTCCGGGCCGCGGTGCACGGCGGAGTGCGGATCGTGCAGGTGCGCGACAAGCACGCGTCGGCGCGGGACCTGCTGGCGCTGACCGCGGCGGTGGCGGACGCCGTGGGTGACCGGGCGACGGTGGTGGTCGACGACCGGTTGGACGTCGCCCTCGCGGCTCGGCACGCCGGGCACCGCGTCGCCGGGGTGCACCTCGGCCAGTCGGACGTCCCGGTGACGGCGGCCCGTGCCCTGCTCGGTCCCGGCGCGCACGTCGGGTTGACCGCGAACAGCCCGGAGCACCTCGCGGCCGTGGCCGCACTCCCCCGCGGCACCGTCGACCTGCTCGGGGTCGGGGTCGTGCACCCGACGGCGACGAAGGCCGACCACCCGCCGGCCCTCGGGCACGCCGGGTTCGCCCGGCTCGCACGCGGCACGGACCTGCCGTGCGTGGCGATCGGCGGGGTGACGCTCGACGACGTCGGACCGTTGCGTGACGCGGGGGCCGCCGGCGTCGCGGTCGTGTCCGGCATCTGCGCGGCGGCCGACCCGGGCTCCGCCGCCGCCGCGCTCGTCGCGGCCTGGTCCGGTGCCGACGGCCGACGTACCGGCGGCGACCCGCGCCTCCCGTCCGACCGGGCGCACCACGGGGCGGACGCGTGAACGCCGCAGACGCGCGCCCCCGGCACGCCCCGCACACCCCGCAACCGCTGCGCACCCCGCGCATCCCGCGCGTGCTGAGCATCGCCGGGACGGACCCGACGGGTGGGGCGGGGATGCAGGCGGACCTCAAGGCCGTCGCGGCGCACGACGGCTACGGCATGGGCGTCGTGACCGCGCTCGTCGCGCAGAACACGCGCGGGGTGCGCTCGGTGCACGTGCCGGACGTCGGGTTCCTGCGGGAGCAGCTCGACGCGGTCTCGGACGACGTCACGATCGACGCGGTGAAGATCGGGATGCTCGGCACTGCCGAGGTCGTGCGGGTCGTGACCGAGTGGCTCCGCGAGCACCGCCCGCCGGTCGTGGTGGTCGACCCCGTGATGGTCGCGACGAGCGGAGACCGGTTGCTCGACGAGGACGCCTCGCAGGCGATGGTGGCGCTCGTCGGTCTCGCCGACCTCGTGACGCCGAACCGGGCGGAACTCGCGGTGCTCGCCGAGCTGGCCACGCTGCACGGACCGGACCAGCGGCGAGACCGGCCGGACCAGCCGGACAGCCCGGAGACCCCGGACTCCCCCGAGGACCAGGCCCTCGTGATCGCCCGCACCTGGGACGTCCTCGTGCTCGCGAAGGGCGGCCACGACGCAGGCGACACCGCCGAGGACGTCCTCGTCGGTCCGGCCGGGGTCCTCCGGCGGTTCACCGCACCCCGGGTCCGGACCACGAACACGCACGGCACCGGGTGCTCGCTGTCGAGCGCGATCGCGACGCTCGCTGCCCGCGACGGCGACTGGGAGCTCGCGATCGGCACAGCGAAGCACTGGCTCACCGCGGCCCTCCGCGGCGCGGACGCCCTCGACGTCGGGACCGGCAACGGGCCGGTCGACCACGGGGCCCTCGTCCGTGCGGCGCTGCCGGAGCCGCGGTGGACCGACCGCTGGTGGGACGACGTCGCCGGGGTCCTGCACGAGACGATGGCGTGCGACTTCCTCACCGGGATGCGTGCCGGGACGCTCGACCCCGAGGTCTTCGCCGCGTACCTCGCGCAGGACGTCCACTACCTCCGCGCGTACGAGCGGCACCTGGCGCTGCTCGGCTCGTGGACGACCGGGGCCGAGGCCGCGTTCTGGCAGGCATCGGCCCAGGGCTGCGCCGACGAGGCGCGCGACCTCCACCACCGACGGCTCGCCGGGTCGCACGCCGAGGACCCCGTCCACCCGGTCTGCGCCGGCTACCTCGCGCACCTGCAGGCCGCTGCCGACTCCGGGTCCGCCGGGGTGCTCGCCGCGGCGGTGCTGCCGTGCTTCCGTGTCTACGCCTGGGTGGGCACGCAGATCGGCACGGTCGGCCCCGACCACCCGTTCGCGGACTGGATCGGCGCGTACGGCGATCCCGCGTTCGCCGAGGCCTCGGCGGAGGCGACGGCACGGGTCGAACGCCTCGCGGCCGCGGCGACGCCCGCCGAGCGCGGCGCCATGACGCGCGCGTTCCGCACGTCGACCGCGTGGGAGGCGGCGTTCTTCCGGATGCCGATGGCGATCGCCGACGCCGTGGTCACGGGCTGCGCGACACCGCACGCGCCCGACGGGCCGTGACGTGTCGCTGGGCGCGACGGCCCGCCGGTGGGGAGGGCAGTAGGCGGGTCCGGACGTGCGTGGGGGCGGACGGGAGGCGCGGGTCGGGGCCGCCCCGCGCCTCCCGTCCGTCAGCGGGTCGCCGGGGGCAGCCGCACCAGCTCGACCGTCAGGTCGCGGCCGTCGACCGCGCCGCGCATCCACGTGTGGTCCGGCTGGCGGCGACGGTCCGTGGGCGATCCCGGGTTGAGCAGGCGGAGCCCCGACGGGGCGACCGTGTCCCACGGGATGTGCGAATGGCCGAAGACGAGCACGTCGACGTCCGGGTACGCGGCCGTCATGCGACGCTCACGGCCCGTCGCGGCACCCGTCTCGTGCACCAGGGCGAAGCGGAGGTCCTCGACGGCGAAGTGCGCCTCGAGCGGCAGGCGGTCGTCGAACTCGAGGCCGTCGTTGTTGCCGCGGACCCCCTCGAAGCGGGCCGAGCGTGCCTGGACGGCGTCGAGCGTCGCGAGGTCGACCCAGTCACCGGCGTGCACCACGAGGTCGGCGGCGTCGATGTCGGCCCAGAGCCCGGCGGGCAGGTCCTTCGCGCGCTTCGGCAGGTGCGTGTCCGAGAGCAGGACGAACGAGGTCGTCACGACGTGGCGGGGCGGCCGGGCATCGGCAGCCCGGCCTCGTCCGCGGCGCCGAGCCGTTCGAGGAGCCCGGCGAGCAGCGCGATGTCGTCGTCCGACCAGCTGGCGAGCCGTTCGTCGAGCGCGTCACGGTGCAGCTGCACGGACCGGTCGAGTGCGGCCCGGCCGGCATCGGTGGCCACGAGGGGCTTCGCGTTGCCGGTGCCGCCGTCGACGGTCCGGATGAGCCCGGCCGCGAGCAGCCCGGACAGCTGCCGCGAGATCGTCGAACGGTTGAGCCGCAGGTACCGGGCGATGTCGATCGCCATGCACCCCTCGTGCTGCACCACGAAGTCGACGAGGGACTGGTCGACGACGCTCAGGATCGACTCCGAGCCGCGTGCCCGGATGCTCGCACGCCGGGTGATGCGGGCGAGTTCCGTGTAGGCCCGTCCGATGTCGCTGTTGCGGACATCCGGCCTCGGTTCGCTCATCGCCGTGACTCCAGCCTGTCGGTGCCGGTCGCTGCCGGCGGTGTTCGGTTCCGCCACCATACCGGCGGGTACGGATCGGGCCGGCTCAGCGACCCGCCGCCGCGGCCTGCAGGGCCGCGATGTCGAGCTTCTCCATCTGCAGCATGGCCTCGAAGACGCGGGCGTTCGCCGCGGGATCGCCGGAGCCGGTCATCAGGTCGCCCATCATCGACGGGGTCACCTGCCACGCCACGCCCCAGCGGTCGAAGAGCCACCCGCAGCGGCTCGGCCGGCCACCGTCGGCGAGCAGGCCGTCCCAGATCCGGTCGAGCTCCTGCTGGTCGTCGACGTCCACCTGGAACGAGACCGCGTCCGTGTGCTCGTGCCCGGGACCGCCGTTCATCGCACGGTAGGGCGAGCCGAGGAGCGTGAACTCGACCACGAGGGTCCGCCCGTCCGGGGTCCTGCTCACGCTGTCGATGCGGCTGTCGGGGAACAGCGCGACGTAGTGCTCCGCAGCCTGCTCGGCCTGGTCGTCGTACCAGAGGAACGGGGTGATCGTCGGCATGCGCGGCGCCCTTCGGTCCGGCTCAGTCCGCAGCGCCGCGGCTGAGCAGGTCTGCCTTCTCGGGGTGGTCGTCGAACCACTTGCCGACGAACCAGCACATCGGGACGATGCGCTTGCTGGAGTTCGCCTCGACGTCGGCGACCGCGAAGTCGACGAGCTCGGCGGCGTACCCGTGGCCGCGGTGCTTCGGCACCGTGTACGTGTGCGGGAACGCGATCGCGTCGTCGTTCTCGCGGTAGTCCATGACGCTCACGAGTTCGCCACCGACGTACATCGCGTAGCGGTCCTGGTCGGCTTCGTCGCGGAACTCGTGGTCCATGCGGCCATCATGCACCCTCGGCGGCGGGGTCGGCGGTCGGGAATGTCCGGGACCGCTCCGGACGTTGCTCGGCACCATGACGACAATCGGCATCATCGGCGCAGGCAACATCGGATCCCAGCTCGCACGGCTGGCGGTGCGGACCGGACACGAGGTGGTGATCGCGAACTCCCGCGGCCCCGAGACCCCGGCGGACCTCGTCGCGGAGCTCGGCGACGGCGCCCGCGCGGCGACGCGTGACGAGGCGGCGGCCGCAGGCGAGATCGTCGTGGTGACGGTCCCGCTCGGCGCGATCGAGAGCATCCCGGTCGAGCCCCTCGTGGGCAAGGTCGTGATCGACACGAACAACTACTACCCCGGGCGTGACGGGCAGATCGCGGCGCTCGACGACGAGACGACCACGACGGCCGAGCTCCTGCAGGACCACCTGACCGGCGCCCGGGTCGTGAAGGCGTTCAACCACATCGGCGCCGCGGACCTCACCGGGCACGCCTCGCCCGCCGGCACGCCCGACCGCCGCGCACTCGTGGTGGCCGGGGACGACGCCGAGGCCAAGCGCGTCGTGACCGACCTCATCGACCAGTTCGGGTTCGACGTGGTCGACGCGGGGCCGCTCGCCGAGGGCTGGCGCATCCAGCGGGACACCCCCGGGTACGGCCCGCGGCTGACCGCTGCCGAGCTGCGCGAGGCCCTCGCGTCCGCGAAGCGCTACCGCGACATGTAGGTCGCGACCGCCTGCACGACGGGAGGCGCGGTGCCGCCCCGCACCGCGCCTCCCGTCCCGAACGACGACCGTCCTCACGCGCTGAGCGACACCGCACGCGACGGTCCGCCCGTGAACTGTCGGCCAGCGCGTGAGGACGCCCACCGGCGCGCCCGGCGGGCGCCCGGTCAGGCGCCGTCGAACACGAGCGTCATCTCGGCGAGGTCGTCCTCGGACGGCTCCCACGCGCTCCCGGCCTCCGCGTTCAGCCGGATCTGCTCCGGCTTCGTCGCCCCGGCGATGACGCTCGACAACCCCGGCTGCGCGAGCAGCCACGCGAAGGTCGCCTGCAGCATCGTGACCCCGCGCTCGTCCGAGAACCGCTGGAACGCCTCGACGATCTCCCACGGCGCGTCCTGCAGCAGCTGCGGCTTCGCTCGGGTGAGACGTCCGTCCGAGGGCCCGCCGGACCGCGTGTACTTGCCCGTCAGCAGGCCGTTGTACAGCGGGAAGTACGGCAGGAACCCGAGCGCGTACGCCCGGACCGCCGGCAGCACCTCATCCTCGACGCCCCGGGCGAGCGGGCTGTACTCGTTCTGCGCGCAGACGAACGCCGTGGTGCCGGCGATCGACGCGGTCAGTTCGGCCTCGGCGATCTGCCACCCGGCGAAGTTCGAGTGGCCGACGTAGCGGATCTTGCCCTCGCGGACGAGGTCGTCGAGCACCGACAGGGTCTCCTCGATCGGCGTCACGCTGTCGGGACCGTGCATCTGGTACAGGTCGATCCAGTCCGTGCCGAGGCGCCGCAGCGAGGACTCGACGGCGAGCCGCACGTAGCGCCGCGAGCCCCGCACACCCCAGTCCGGTCCGTTGGCGCCCCGCATGTCCATGCCGAACTTCGTCGCGAGGACGACCTCGTCACGGCGACCCGCGATCGACCGGCCGAGCAGTTCCTCCGACAGTCCGGGGCGGCCGCCGTAGACGTCGGCCGTGTCGAAGAGGGTGACGCCGGCGTCGAGGGCCGCGTGGACGACGGCGTCCGTGCCCTCCTGCGTCTCGGTCTGGGTGCCCGGTCGGCCGAAGTTGTTGCAGCCGATGCCGACGGTGGAGACGACGAGCCCGGACGGCCCGAGTGGACGGTGTTCGATTCCGGTCATCACCCGACCGTACCGGCGACCCCGGAACTGGGGCTGCGACAGCCGCACGCGTTGCCGTTAGAACTGACGATGGATCAGCCTACGGAGGGAACACCGCAGTGGCATCGCACCGCATGCCGGACGAGGACCGGCCGCGTCGCGCCGTCCCCGACTGGGTCACGGCTCCCCCCGAGGACGCGATGGACGGCCTGGAGGCGCGCCCCGCCCCCGTCGCCCAGACCCCCGTCCCGGAGACGGTCGCGCCCGGCACGACGCTCCCCGCTGCTGCTCCGGCACCGACGCTCGACGACGACGCCGTCGTGGTGCCCGACTTCCCGCCGGAGGAGCACCTCCTGCCGCCGGCACCCACGTCACCCACGGTGCACACCGTCCCGTTCAACGCGGCCGCGGTCGGCCCGGCCCCCGTCTCGCCGATCGACGCCGCCGGAGCCGCAGGTGCCGCCGGAGCCGCGGGTGCCGCCGGTGCCGCGGGTGCCGCGGGTGCCGCGGGTGCCGCAGGTGCTGGGGGTGCCGCGGATGCTGGGGGTGCCGCGCCCGTCGCCGCCCCGGTCGGCCCGACGGTGCCCGGCGTCGGACAGCCCCGCTTCTCGGTGCCCGGCCTCGAGCACGTCGTCGTCGAGGGGTCGGAACCGGAGCCCTCCGGACCGATCGGCTACCGCACCCCGGCACGGTTCGCCCACCAGCGCCCCGCCGCCGTCTCCCCGGCAGCACCCACGCCGGCACCGGCCTTCGACGCCGTGATCGCCCCGCCGACGCCGGGGGTCACGACGACCTCAGGCCCCCGTGGTGACGCGCTCCCGCCGACCGAGGCACTCCCGCTCATCGAGCTGCCGACGCGCGACCCCGACCGGTCGCGCCGTGGTGCGGACCGCCCGGGACGGGGCCGCACGAAGCAGCCGCGCGCCCCGCGGACCCGGACGTCCTCGCGGCCGACCCGCACCCGGTCGGCCACGACCCCGGTGAGCGACGCGGACGCGGTGCCCTCCGCGGTGCCGGCGACCACGACGCCCAGGACGGTCCGTGGCGGGGCCGAGCCGCGCCTCCTGGCAGCACGGACCGGACGCGCGACGTCCGCGGACCGGACCACGTCGTCCGAGCGTCTCGGGACGACTCCGGCCGCGGCCCTCGGCGCCGTCGCCGGGCTGGCGACGCTCGGTCTCGCGGCCTGGTGGTTCACGGCCCCCGCGACGGTGCACGCTGTCGGAGTGGCACTCGGCGTCCTCGCGCTCGTGCTCTCGATCCTGACGCTGCGACGGCCGGAGGCGACCTGGCAGCGGCCGGTCGCGCTCCTCGGGGCCGTGCTCGGCGGGGTCGGCACGCTCGTGCTGGTGTGGGCGGTCGCGACCGCCGTGCTGGCGATCGCCGGGGTGACGCTGCCGGACCTCACCGGTACGGGGACGGTCCCGACGCTCGCGCCGTAGCGGGCCGCGCTGGCTGCGCCCCGGCCCGCGCCGAGCCCCGCGCCCCGCGCC